>JAYZXK010000353.1:0-5485 GCA_036141415.1 Pseudomonadota bacterium | reverse complement strand
TGGGTGGCCGTACGATCACCGAGTTTAACTACCGTTATGCCTCGCAGACCGAAGCGCACATTTTTGTGGGCATTAAACTGCGCGGTGGCAAAGCCGAATTTGAAGCTCTCACCGCGGAGCTGGGCGACAAAGGCTACGAATGCTTCGATCTCTCTGATAACGAATTAGCTAAACTGCACGTGCGCCATATGGTGGGTGGTCGTCCGCCAACTATCCTTAACGAAGTGGTATTCAGCTTTGAGTTTCCTGAGTACCCGGGCGCTTTGCTTAACTTCCTGAACACCCTGGGTGAACGCTGGAACATTACTTTGTTCCATTATCGTAACCACGGGGCGGCAGAAGGTCTGGTGCTGGCCGGGTTTGATATTCCGCCAGAAAGCCGCGAAGCCTTTGATGAGCATGTTACTGCGCTCAACTATACCTGTCAGGATGTGACCGACAATCCGGCTTACCGGTTCTTTTTATCAGAACCCAAGTAACCCCGAGATAATCTTAAGTACCCGGCACCAGCCGGGTATTTTTTTGTCTGATGAAATAATTGTGGTTAAAAAATAGTCAGGTTTCGCTAACCACTCTATACTAAAGTTAATTAGTGTTCATAAGGAGTGTGACATGTTTAACCCTTTCGCCCTTCCCCCATTTGCCTGGAATATGCCCTTAAGCGGTGACGTAAAAGATATCTCACCGGTGACAAGTTGGTTTTCCCCTCAGTATGAATTCAATATCGCCGGTAATGCGGCCCTTGAGAAGCAGGTGATCACGAAAGTGGCCAGCTACGGTAAGCAACTGGGTAAACTCACCAATGCCGTACTGGAAATCGCCGATGGCGAACCCGGACAAGCGGTAGAATCACTTCGCGCCATGGCAGCAGAGATTGAAGCGGTTAAGAACAAAACGCTGGTCGATAGTATAGAGGCCGACCTGGCTAAACTGAAAAATCAGGATATTGCAGCTTATCAGGCACTATTGACTCGTCTCGCCAAGTAATCATAAAAACAAATCAAATTAATCAGTTTTAATTATTTTTATATTTTTAGGCTGGCAGCCATACTCTGCATATCGAATACACGTAGAGGAAAATCTGATGCAGCAAATCATTAATCACCTGCTTAACCGCAAGCCCGTCGCCATTCAAGAGCAACCTGAGCGCGATTGTAATTTTCGCGACAATTATTACGGCGATCAGTTGTGCAAAGACGCTGCGACAAAACAAACGCCAAAGGCGTAACGGGAGGCGGTAATGTTACTGTTATTACTTACTGCAACGCTGTGTTGTATCCCACTGTGCTTATCGGTGTATTTTACCAGTAAAACCCGGTCACGTTTGTATCAGGACGCCGCCAGACGAGGTGACGTTGCCATGCTCAGATACTTTCGCTATACCGGCAAAGACATGGCACTGCAGGCACATGAAAGAAAGGCCGCATTATCAGTTGCCAGACAGCACAATCATCAACAAGTGCTGGAGTTTCTTAATCAGTCTGACTAATACGTGTTATCCGATTTAATTGTGTTATCCCAACCCTTGCTTGCCCTTTAAGCTATGGCGGGAGTTTCCCCCGCCACTTTTTTATAGTCACCCGACGATCTCCTTTACATTCATATTCTTATATGGGATAAAAAGTATACAGAATAATATTTAAGGCGTAGTAACTCCCGCTATGGCGGCGTTACGGCAGCACAGCCTCGGGATCTTCATGCACAAAATGCGATTGCCCTCTCTGACTGAAATTCTCATTCTCACCCTACTGTTACTGGCAATTATCTTTGTTGCAGTGCATCAACTCGGTTTACCCATTCAACTGGCTTTTATTGGCTGCTGGTTTGTGGTGATGGGCTTTGGAAAGTACCTTGGCTGTGCCTATCACCACCTGCAAAAAGGGCTTATTGCGGGGGTTACTCAGGGGATGGATGCGATTTTAATTTTAATTGCTGTGGGAGCCCTCATCGGCAGCTGGATGGCTGGTGGTATTGTCCCCAATATCATTTATCTGGGTCTGTCGGTAAT
Source organism: Pseudomonadota bacterium (assembly GCA_036141415.1). Lineage (GTDB taxonomy): Bacteria > Pseudomonadota > Gammaproteobacteria > Enterobacterales > Alteromonadaceae > Alteromonas. Next base: position 3,477 of record JAYZXK010000353.1, on the reverse strand, counting down.
GGATCCGGCGCTCTTTCTGCCAGCCGCGTTTATCATTTGTGCCATTACCTCACTGGCAACAGGCACCTCATTTGGTACGGCCGGCACCGCGGGTATTGCGATGATGGGCATTGGTGCCGGCTTTGATTTACCGCCGGCACTGGTGGCGGGTGCTGCTATATCCGGGGCGTATGTAGGCGATAAGCTCTCGCCGCTGTCTGATACCACAGTGATGACAGCCTCCATGTGTCAGGTAAATCTTATCGCGCACATCAAATCCATGTTGTATGTCAGTGTGCCGGCCTGCGTTATTGCCTGTCTGGCGTTTTTGCTGGTGGGTCTTGGGTTTGATCATGATGGTGGTACGGGGACCGCTCAACAGGTCATGGATGCCATCGCCATGCATTACACCATTGGCTGGTTTATGTTATTGCCTGCTTTGATTGTGATTGGCTTGCTGATGATGCGCCTGCCCTCGTTTCCGGTGATTTGCTTTGGCGCCATATTGGGGGTGGTCTGGGCCATGATGTTTGAACAGGCTTCTTTAGTCAGCGCTTTCGACAGTCTGTATAACGGCAATTTTATTGACACCGACGTAGAGTTTTTGCACATCCTGCTGAACCGGGGCGGTATCACCTCGATGCTATCGGTGATCCTGCTGGTTATTCTGGCCCTGGGCCTGGGTGGGCTGATGGAATCTATAGGTGTGCTCACAGCGGTATGTAATGCCCTGCAACACTGGGCTACCACTACGGGCAGGTTGGGGCTTTCCACTATGCTAAGCGGCGTATTAGGCAATGCGCTAGGCGGTGCAGCCTATGTATCGATAATGACCGCCAGTACCATTACATCCCGTAATTACGAACAGATGGGCATTGATAAAAGAGTACTGTCCCGCAACGTAGAATCTGGCGGAACGGTAACTACCCCTATGCTCCCCTGGACCGACGGCGGTATTTTTATGGCCACTACGCTAGGGGTAAGTACACTGAATTACCTGCCGTTTTTGTGGTACCACTGGCTCGTACTCGGCATCGCGCTGTTATACAGTTATGCTGGCTGGTATCACTTTGCGCCGGTCACCCCGGTAGCCGCCCAGCCGGTTAATGAAGCAGGCTAAAACTGGTTCATTATACGCAGTTAGGTTACTATTTGAGCGTTCTGATTGGCATGGCGTTTAAGTATGCAAACTCCACAGTATGACCACATTATCCCGGCCGCATCCTTTGCTGGAACGGGCGTACAGATAGCGCCTGTCAGGCCCAACCTGCGGCGTTGGGTGCAATGTTTATGGGTGGCGTTTGAAACAAACCGCAATGAAACGTTTGATCATGAAAAGCTGTATCCGGATGCCGGTAGCAGCCTGACTTTCGAAATTAGCCCTCGCGGCGCACAAGCTGCGTTTTTTTACCATGCTTCGGTTTGTACCCAACGATGGGATTTACATAAACGCTTTATCAGTGTCAGGCTCCGGGCAGGTGCAGGCGCTGCACTGTTTGGTATCAAGGTAGAATCAACCGGTAATCAAAGGCTTTCTATACCCATGACCAGCGCACTGGCGCGGTTACTCAGTCAACTGCCAGAGGCATCGGCTGCCGTGCAGCTAAGGTTAATTGAAGGCTGGTTGGAGGGGGTCTGCAATCTGGCAGGCAACGCCCTTGATAAATGGTCAAAACTATTAACAATGGCATTTACCAGCCTAATACCACCACAACAACTGGCAGCACAGCAAGGGTTTAGCCGGCGGACACTGGAGCGCCAGCTGCGCAATCGTTTTGGGTTTTCACCTAATCAGCTGTATGGTTTTGCGCAAATAAGACATGCCCGCACGCAACTCATTACAACCCAGGCCGAACTGAGTGACATTGCGTTGCGCTGTGGATTTTACGATCAGGCGCACTTTACCAATAGTTTTCATGAACGGGCACTGGAAACCCCCGGGCAATATCGCACACGGAAGTTGTCGCAAATCTCCAATTAATTCATCTGACAACAGCATACATTCTTCATTCGTTACTTGAGGAGAATGTTATGCAACATCGAATTTCACAATCCACGGTCTATCAACAATGCCCGCGCCTGGTAACCCACCTGATGGGGCTTGCCGAGCTCCCGGCCAGTACAGCGCTGTCGCGCGCGCTATTACACCTGGTTAAACTGCGAGCCTCGCAGCTAAATGGCTGTGGCTTTTGCCAGAAAATGCATGCTGATGAAGCCCGCCATGATGGTGAATCTCAGGGTCGGCTGGATGTTTTATCTGCCTGGCGTGAGCTTAATTGTTTTACGACCAGGGAACGGGCCGCACTGGCCTGGACAGAGGCATTAACCCTTATCAGTAACGATGGCGTTAGTGATGCTGTGTATCAAACTGCAGCAGATGAGTTCGGCGCAGCAGACCTCATCGAACTGACTACGGTGATCCTGCAAATCAATAGCTGGAACCGGCTATCGGTGAGTCTGCAGTTTCAACCTGACGTCAAAGAGGGGGAGGCATAATGCCATTGAATCTGATTAAGCGTGCCCGACAAAATACTCTGGGCGTGACGGCCAGCTTATGTTTTTTCTTTGGTAGTACCTTGTTTCTGCCCGTTTTCGCCGATTATGCCACCGTTGGTGTCTGGCTGTTTATGGCGGGGTCGGCGTTAATGTTTGCAGATTTACTGGGTCCAAAAAGCGCGGGTAAATAAAGACTGTCTGCACTATTACATGGTGGCAATATAGCGTTGATGGTCAGGCATAGTGGCCACCGTGCGTTGAATTGTGCCGCTAACATGGCTGAGAAAATCCGCCAGCTCTGCTAGCTCCATGGTATCTGTAAACGGGTGATAGCGCTCGGGCATAAGCCCCTGCCCGAGCATAACCTGTTGCCAGGAATCTTCAAACAAGGCCTTACCCGGGTGAAACACACTGCCTGTTTGCTTAAACAGGTCGATTTTTTGCTGCAGTGAATCCGGTATCGGCATGCTTTGGCAGTGGCGCCAGAATGCGCTGTCGTTACGCTGGGTTACGCAATAATGCAGGATCAGAAAATCGCGAATGTGCGCAAGTTCAGTTGAGCATTGTTGATTATATTCATCCACTGCGCTGGGCAGGATCTGCTTGTGAGGGAACAGGCGGATGAGTTTAATTATGCCCTGTTGGATAAGGTGAATGCTGGTAGACTCCAGCGGCTCTAAAAAGCCACTTGCCAGTCCCAGTGCTACACAGTTTTTATGCCATTGTTTGCGCCGTCTGCCGGGCGTAAAACGAATGAAGCGTGGAGTATGCAAGGCCTCACCACTTACCGAGCCTGTTAATGTGGTGCTGGCTGCATCATCACTCATGTACCGACTGCTATAAATCAAGCCGTTACCCATTCGCTCCCTAAGCGGAATGCGCCACTGCCAGCCAGCAGGGTGAGCGATGCTGCGTGTGAAAGGCGCTAACTCACCAATGCGCTCAGATTGCATCGCCACTGCGCGGTCGCAGAGCAGCCAGTGCGACCAGTCTTCAAAACCA
>JAYZXK010000352.1:0-10276 GCA_036141415.1 Pseudomonadota bacterium | reverse complement strand
TTCTTAAGAAATCGGATTAGTCCGCTTTCTCCGTTTCTTTAATCTTGTTCTCTAAGCGGGCAACGTTATCAACAAAATAATCGTAGTAAGGATGATCTGCAGCTGCGACTGCCAGTGCCTGCCTGGCAAAATTAAGTGCCTGGTCGAGATTACCTTGCCCTTCATAACCATAAACGACACCAGAAATTGCATCGGGGTTTTGTGGGTGATGAGACATATTATGCTTATACAAAGTCATCGCCAGCTCGGGCTGTTGCTGCCAGTCAAAATAGTAGCCTAACTGGCGAACGGTGGCTTCCGGTGGGGTATGCTCTACGCCCCACTGTTCCCCTAACTGCCTGTAATAGCTATCGATTACCTGCATATCAGCGGTGACGTTTTCACGCGCAAATTCTTTGCTTAGAAAAAATGACTGATAGGCGTTAAAAATACCCGCCGCAGAGGTTAAGCCATGCGACACACCAGGGTGTTGCTCAACCACTAACTTTATATGGCGGTTATTGTGCGTCGCAAAGGCAGTGAGCAGTTCATCATAGTAAGGGCGCATTGGCAGTCCTTCGTTACCCATGTTCATATAAACATAGGTGGGTTTTGCCGGTTGCGTTGAAAGCCATTGGTTAGTTCGCTCCACCATGGCCCCCGCATTCCACCAAACCGCCGGGCTGTAGGCGATGTGCGCGTCGAAAAGGCCCGGGCTTTGTTGCATGGCATACAAGCTGAATACCCCGCCCGCTGAGGCACCGGCGATGATGCGGGTTGAATGCGTACGGTAGCGTTTTTCCACATCGGGAATGAGTTCCTGTTCGATGAACGCCAAAAATTTTTCAGCGCCGCCGCCCACACCAACCGGACCGTTTGGGTCCTGATTAACGGTGGGATACATATCACGCAGTCTTTCGGTGTTTTCAATAGCTACAATGATAACTTCAGGGGCTGCGTTACCATCACGTAATCTGCCCAGAACTTCTTTCATCAGCGGGATATTTTCCGCACCATCTAACCGATAAATCACCGGATAGTGTTGTGCTGTTGCTGAATAGTTCTCTGGCAGCAATACCTGATATTGCCGTTGTTCGTTCAGTACCACTGAATTAAGGGTTACTGAGTCGTACTCCTTTGCCTGACTACCAAACGATACAGTGAGACCAGCTATAACAGGCAACAACCATCTTAAATACTTCATAGCTATCCTTATTGTTTTTCTTCCACTCTAGCAACTTTTCCGTTTTACGTATGCAGTTTTTTGCGTTGCATTGATTGTGTAAAAGCGCCTCTTAACAAATAGTTAGAGCCTATTCTTTATTCGTAATATACTCGCTACAAGTACTTTATCCGGCGCGCTGATTCTCACAGTTACAACCGTTTTAAATGGAAGTGCCGGTATCGGAATAGCTTGCAAACCACTTTTCTTCCCCCTTTCAGTTAACGCATTTTCATCTTTTTCAAAAAATCACTTGCCAGAATAGATTACACGTGTAATCTTAAAAATAGATTGACTACAAATGTAATCCTAACATTGAATTTGAGGAGAGGTGATCGATGATTAACGACAATCCAAAAGCGGATATCTCCAACGCCGAATTTGAAGTGCTCGATGTACTGTGGGATGAGTATCCCGCCACATCCAGCGATATTGTGGAGCGCTTAAATCAAAAAAAGCCATGGCACGATAAAACCGTAAAAACCCTGCTCAGCCGATTGGTAAAGAAGGGCGTGGTGGACTTTGACAAAGCCCAGCGTCAGTACCTCTACCGCCCGCTGATTGCCAGGGAAGACTACACCAAAAAAGAAGCCACCAGCTTTGTTAGCCGATTATTTAAAGGCAAGGTAGCGCCTCTGGTAGCCGGGTTTGCCAACCAGAATTCTCTGTCTCAACAGGATGTGGATGAGCTTAAAGCGCTGATTAAACAATGGGAGCAAAACAATGACTGAGTGGCTGATTCAACAACAAGGTCCATTATGTTTAGTGCTTGTTACCCTGATGGTTATGGAGCACTTTTTCACCGCCAGAATTGGCATCCGGCTGATGTATAAACTGTGGTGGATAGTACCGGTAGTGCTGTTGATGGCTAATCTGCCCACCCCTGCTATTTCACTACCTGCCAATAGTTTTACCCGCTATGTTGTAAGCGGCTCGTTACCGGTTAACGTTTCACAAAGCGCAGTATGGGTGGGCTTATGGGCAGCGGGTGCCTCTTGCATCGCGCTTTACTTGCTAACGCAGTATTCACAGCTTGCCCGCTCCATAGGTAAACCTGTGGCTGGCAGTAACAACACCTGGATTGCCCGGCGGGCCACCACGCCTATGCTGTTTGGGCTGTTTGCTCCAAGAATATTGCTTCCGGCCAGCTTTACCCGGCTGTTTTGCCCTGTGCAGCAGCAATTAGTGCTCGAACACGAAAACACTCACCTTCGGCACGGCGATCACCTATGGAATGCGCTGGCGCTGATAATAGTAACCGTGTTCTGGTTTAACCCTCTGGTCTGGCTGGCCCTACGCTCATTCAGAATCAATCAGGAGCTGGCCTGCGATAACCGGGTACTGAGCCAGAAAAGCCCAGAGGAAAAATTGCTTTATGCTAAAGCTCTGGTGGCCTGCGCAGAACAAAACTCCTCGTACCTTACAACTTACCCTACCTTTGGAGAAAAAAGCACTATGTTAAAACGACTCAATCTCATCAATAAGCCAAATTCGGCAAGTAAAGTGGCTGGCGTCGCGGCACTGGCTGTCGCCGCTATTCTTACCACTCACACAGCTCTGGCAAACCTGCCTGCCGATGATATTCAGGCTGACAAAGTCAATCTGGCAACACCGGTTAAACGCGTTCCGCCGGTTTATCCAGACAGCGCAGCCCTGGCAAATCAGGAAGGTTTTGTCACGCTCCAGTTTGATATCACTGAAACCGGTGCTACCGACAACATTCAAGTAGTGAAGTCGTCACCGGCTGGCGTATTTGATACCAGTGCGGTGAAAGCGATGCAACAATGGCAGTATAAGCCTCGGGTTCAGGGCGGTAAGGCACAACGACAAACCGGCATTTTAGTGCAACTGGACTTTAAACTGGCGACCGACGAGGATGAAAGTGCGGCAAACAATCCAGATATTGAAAAAATCAACGTAGCCAAAGCCAAATAAAGCATAGCTCCCTGGTACTCCCGTTAGCGACAGTATATACCGCGCTTGCGGGAGTACAATCCCCCACTCAGGCTGAGTTATATTGTTGCCGACGCCGGGCCGCCACATTGCTCACATTCACCCAGCGGAATAAATACATAATTATCAACTTTGTTACCGCACTGGTTATCGCCAAAGTAAGCAGTGGCCAGCCTTCTCTTACCCCCATGCTTAGGGCAAAGGCAATAGTGGAAATATCCATCAGCAAAATAAACTGACTCATTTTAAGATCCACCGCCCCGGTTTGCCCCGCTGTCAGGATCAAGCGGATTTGATGATAGTAGCCCTGAGCAATAAACACCGATACCAGCACAATAAGCAGGGTCGCAATATACCTGCTCTGATCGGCGATGGTTTTGCCCAACACCAACCCTGCCCCCGCCAGTATCAGGCACGCTCCTGCCAGCACAACGCTCACCCGGGCCACTCTTGATTTGCGGTCCTGCCAGATTTCTAACAAAATACCCATCACCAGCATCGCAGCGAGTAACCGGGGCCACACAATAAAGTGATTAAATGGCTCAATGGAGTAGCCATAAATAAAAAAAGACAGGTAAGCAAAAAAGCTCACGGTGAACTGATTCAGTGACAATAAAGCAGTCGGACGCTCGGTTTTACTCACCATTTGCTTGCGGCGCCAGATGGTGCCCAGTTGTGAGTAAACACCCAGAACGCTTACCATAATAAACAGGGTATTAAGGGCCCCGAGTAAATTATATAAAGTCAAAATTGATTCCCTTTCACATTTACATTGTCGACAACTTTAACATTAAAAGTAGATAAAATGATTTTTTACCGTGTTGTAGAATATAAATGTCGACAATATAGGATAATGAAGTTCACCTGTTCGTCATTGATCGCTCAACGCTTTAGTACAACCGCACAATAAGGGGCACAGCCCATGGTAAACCAGGTCGCTGTCATTACCGGCAGCAGCAGAGGAATAGGCGCCGCAACAGCGCGGCTGATGGCAGCAGAAGGCTATGCAATTGTGCTTAACTATTTGCACTCCGCCGGGCCGGCCGAGGCATTGAGGCAAGAAATTAGCGCTATGGGTGTGCCGTGTATTTCGGTGCAGGCCGATGTGTCTGAGGAAGATCAGGTTGAAGCCTTGTTCGCCGAGGCCGACACTTTGGGCCCCCTTACAGTGCTGGTTAACAACGCCGGCATCCTGGAGCAACAAACCGGCCTGCGCGGCATTTCTGCGGAGCGGTTTCGTCATATCCTTAATGTAAACGTACTGTCCTGCTTCTTGTGTACCAAGGCAGCGGCAACAAGAATGTCGACAAAAGAGGGCGGCTGCGGCGGCACCATCGTAAATGTTTCCTCCACGGCTGCCAAATCCGGAGCCCCCAATGAATACACAGATTACGCCGCATCAAAGGGTGCCATGGATAGCTTTACCCGCGGCGCAGCACTGGAACTGGCTGACGAAGGGATTCGGGTGAATGCGGTGCGACCGGCCCTGATAGATACTGAGATGCATGCCTCAGGTGGCGAGCCTGATAGAGTCAAACGCTTACAGACAAAGATCCCTCTGCAGCGACCGGGCACTGTACAAGAAGTTGCTGAAGCCATCGTCTGGCTGGCAACGGATAAATCATCCTTTGTAACAGGTAGCTTTATCGACGCATCCGGTGGATTATAGTCACATTGTATTGACTATTTTGAAGGCCAGCACATGGCAGTAAGCACTTTTACTAACCCCCTCGCCGACAAGCCGGGATTATTTGCGGCTACCCTGAAAGTCATCGCTGGCGTCCCTGCGGTGGTGACTAGCAGCGTTTGGAACACATCCAATGACTAATTTCACCCGCATAGTTGCCCTCGCTTTTTTACTGTTTATAGTCTGGATTATTTATATGGCCAATGCCGGGCACAGCAGTGTATTTTTCGACTTTGTTGCGGCCATTCCCTACGGCGATAAATTTGGCCATGTGGGCTTATTCGGCACCTTAACCTTTTTAGCGGTGCTGGCATCAAAGTTTGCCGGCTGGACGCTAAATAACACCAGGCTGTATTTTGGTGCCATGGCGGTTACGCTGTTCGTAATTGGCGAGGAAATCAGCCAGGCCTTTATCCCCTCCCGTACCTTTGACGTTGCCGATCTAAGCGCCGATGCAATTGGTATTTTGCTGGCCGTACTGGTGTTACGCAAGCTGGAGAAAACGGCTGGTATGCAAACCTACCTTCAGCGCTGACGCCTTACAAAACAGTGGTAGGCCAGCGCCATTAATAAGCAAACTATGGTATTGACGTAACCTGCCACCAGGGCGTTTCGAACAAACAGCTATAACTTTTAGTGGATCTTTTTCTCTACTTTGGCGCGCAGAGCCGCGATATCTTTGTGACGACCTTCGTCAGCTAATGGTCGTGCCGGTCGAGGCGCGGCATTTAGCGCTTTATCCAGATAAGCCAGCGCCTGTTCATATTCGCCATCGTCGTACAGGTATTCTGCGTAAAAATAGTTGCTATCTATACCATCCGGATTCACATTCAGCGCACTTTTTAACAGCTGCTCTGCTTTTTTGTCACTGCCAAAGCCAATCGGCCAGCCTGGCACTTTGTGGTACAACACACCAAGGCTGGTCATTGCCGATCCCTGCAGCGCATGAGAATCGATAGCCAGCGCATCTTCAAAGCTCTTCTTAGCAGACTTGGCGTATTTCAGTGCGCCGATGCCACCTTCTGCACCGGCAGTGCTCGACTGCACAGTCCCCAGCCAGATTAAATATTCCGGCTGTTTAGGCTGGTTTTCCACCAGCGCTTCGGCTTGTTTTATCAGTGATCTAAATTCATCGGCTTTTTTATCATTGTCGATGTCAGCGTAGTTAATTCTGGCCCAGGCAGACTGAATATCAGCCAGTCCCGGGGTACTCTCAGCGGCAGTCAGAGGCAGGCACACAGCCACCAGCAAAGTTAGCAAATAGCGAACAGTTTTCATGACAGTTTCTCCTTTGTGACGGATGTCAAAAAGCGTTGAATAACGGGTAGTTTTTTAATAAGCGCACGGTCAACAATGGCGGGAAACACCCCATTGATGCGGGCAAAAAGTCGTTCCGGAAAACCAATAAACCAGCGGGATTTATTGCCTTCAAGTTGTGCAACTAAGGCATCAGCTACGCGTTCTGGCGGGTCCATCTGATTGCCCAACGCCTGATTCATCGATACCACGGCATCGGAGTTGATTGCAGTCTGAGTGGCCCTGGGAGCCAGGTAATAAAAGTTAACCGAACTGTGCGCATACTCACGAATAAGGGATTCGGTAAATCCACGCAAGCCGAATTTAGCGGCGCAGTAGGCCGCATGGCAGGGAAATCCAATACTGCCAAAGGTAGAGCCAACATTAACCACATGGCTTTTGCCTGTACGTTGCAATACAGGCAGTAAACGCTGGGTCAGGGCAATGGGCGCCGCTAAGTTAGTGGCTAACAGCGCTTCAATCCGGGCCATTGGAATAGCACTGAAATCGCCAATTTCATTAATGCCGGCACTGTTTATCAGCATCGTGGGCGGGTGCTCATGACACACCGCCACAACCTTATCCAGACCTTCGGCCGTGGTGATATCAGCACAGGCAACCGTGTGACGCCCGGGCAATGACTCAAGCAGTTCGCTTAGTTTAGCCCCATTGCGGCCCGTAAGGATCAGCGAGGCACCAAGGCCAGCCAGCTTGCGGGCAATGGCCTCCCCGATACCGCCTGAAGCGCCGGTAATCAGGCAAACCTGCTGTTGCCATTCAATAGTCATCAGGCTGCCTCCCCAAGCGTATCCTTGCATGCCAGCGTGCGAAAGATATTGGCGTACAGCTGAAAGAACATTCTGGCTGAATGGATAATCAGATCCTGCTCAGCTTTGTCATCAATTTTGTTCATCAGGTCGCGGAAAAACACGATATGCTCCTGATCCAGCGAACCATGGGAGCGCAGATAGCTAAATGCGCCACCGGGTAAATCCAGGGTTTTTCTGATCATGGCGGCAGCGTTATCCGCCAGCGCAATGCTGGTACCTTCCAGCACAAACACCATACCAAAGAAGCACAACGGATTTTTACGACGAATAGCGTCGTAAGCATAAGCTACCATTAATTCGGTGGCCGCCGATGGCTGACCGTGGCGCACGGCTTCTTTATCCACCCCGCAGGTGGCTAAATCGTTGAGGATCCATTCCTGATGGCCCATTTCTTCCTCAATATATTCACCTACCGCTTCTCGTAACCATTCCTTGCTTTCTGGTAACGCTGCACCGGTGGCCATAAGTAAGGGTACGGTATGTTTTACGTGGTGGTAGGCCTCACGCAGAAAGGCCGTGTAATCATCCAGGGAAATATCGCCGCTGAACACCTGTTGAATAATCGGCGAACCAGTTAAGTAAGCTCGCTCTGCCTGGGTTTCCTGCTCTAAACGGGTATATAAATTCATGCTAATTACTCCTCGCCTAAGCCACTGCCGGCGTATACATAGTGTCTATAACGGTCTGAAAATGCATAACGGCTTGTTGCCGCTTTAATTTGCCATTGGCGGTAAATAAACCGGCATCGGCCGCAATTTCAGGCAGGGTTTGCCACGCCTGTAAGCGGGCATAGTCGGGCAGTTGTTGATTAACTGCCGTAAGGTGTTGTTCAATCATTTGTGCGGTTACACCCTTATGACGCGGCACTAACAGCGCAGCGCAATGCGGACGCGCTTCACCCACCACCAGCACCTGGCTGAACAGGCCGCCGGCGAGCAGCAGACTTTCAATCCACTCAGGCGAAACATTGCGGCCTAATGAGGTGATAATGAGGTTTTTCCTGCGGCCAGCCACGTAGTAGAAGCCGTCTTCTTCGCTAACTAAATCGCCGGTTTTTACTGCTGTGGGATAAAAAGATTGCGGCTGGTTCAGATAGCCGAGGAAAATGGTGCCACTGGCCACCAGCTCGCCGTTTTCTATACTGAGCGTGTTGTGACCAAGCGAACGCCCTACGCTGACTGGATTCTCCGCGCCTGGCAGGTTCAGGGTATTAACCGAGACACATTCAGACAAGCCATAGCCCTGATAAACCGGTAAGCCGGCTTCACGCGCTTTGCTTATCAGGCCTGCGGGCACATGAGCGCCGCCTACCGCGATAAACTGCAATGACTTTGGCGGTTGCCAGCCGTTACTGCAAGCGTTAACCAGCATCAATAACAGCTCAGGCACCAGAATTAACGACTCAGGCTGCGCTTTGCTGATGGCGCTTAACATGGCCGCCGGGTCGCTTAATCGCGCGCCGGAAAACCCCAGCTCGTCACTGCTACAAACTACCACAGTGCCACCACAGGTCAGGGGCGCGTACACACCGGCGATATTCTCAAGCAGGGTCGCGAGCGGCAATAAACACTGATGGCGCACATGGGGCATAGCCAGCGTAGCATCGAGGCTTGCGGCAACCCTGGCCTGCGATGCGTTACTCAGGCAAACCCCTTTGGGATTACCGGTAGAGCCGGAGGTAAAGGTGATTTTCCCTGTACCGCTGGGGATCTCAGGTATCTCTGAGTTATCACGTAATAATGCATACAGCAGATTAAACGGCGAAGTGGTTGCCTGGTTACCATCAAACAGTTCAGGCTGATCGGTAATGATGAGTTCGATACCGGCTTCGCCCAAAAGATGTTGCCGCTGAGAAGCCGAAAAATAAGGCGGTACCGGCACCAGTAATTTGTTTGCGCGCTGACAGGCCAGATCGCAAATAATCCATTCGGTACTGTTATCGGCCAGCAGGGCAATTCGCTGCGCCGATTGCTTAGTCAACCAATCAGCGACTTCGTTAACCCTGTCATTCAGCTCTGCATAAGTCAGGTTACCGCTACGAGATTCCAGAGCAACTCGATGCGGCCATTGCTGCCAGTGTTGTAACATCATAATTGCGCTCCTAACTCAGCAGAAAATGCAGGAACCAGCGGTGCAAACTGCTCATAACCAGCTCGCAGTTTCGGGTTATCCAGGGTTAACTGAATAATATCCGCCACCCTGGCGGCCACTACTTTAGGCGCTGTCTGATAATAAGAGCCCCAGTTTTGTTTAGGCTCACCCAAACGGGCTTCATCGGCGTCTGTCAGGTGATGCAAAGTAAGGCCGCCGTGCTCCATCATGCGTTGCAGCTGGCTGGTGGCGGTAAATACCAGTAGCGAAATGTGCTGCTGAAATAAGCCCATCGCGGTTAGCAGTAATAAGGTCATGGTGAAGCGGGAGGACCGGCTGTAAAGATTGCCAATTTCGGCCAGGCGATGGCGGGGGCAATGAATGCCTTTTTCTGCCATAGCCTGCTCCAGAGGCTGCTCAAAATAGGTTTCAACAAACAGCTTATGTTCACCAGTGCGAACACCAAGGGCCGCTTCTATTTTGCTGCGCCCCAGAGCCACCAGCAACGGCATAAACTCGGTAATCTGTGCCTGATAAGCCTGGTTAAAGCCCCTGGCAATATGGTTTTCAATGGTTTTTCTCTTTGTGCTCTGCATGTTTGCCACATGAACTGCCATATGGCTGGTCAACTGACCACAAGCAGGCACCACAGTCGAGCCTGTGCGCGGAACACGCAGGGCTGATAATTGTTCTGAAACAGGTTGGATGGAACTCAACATAACTTCGTCTCATTGGTGACTGTTGAGCGTAAGTATGAAGTGTCAACATTAAGGAAAACTTAAGGGCCAAAAAATCTAAAGATTTTTTGGCATCCCGGTTTTACACCGTAAAGACCGGGACCCCCTTAACAACCTGACTACCCCATAAAAATCTTAGAATCATCCCTTCGCACTTTTTTTTGGCATCCCGGTTTTACACCGTAAAGACCGGGCCCCCCTTAACAACCTGACTACCCGATTAAAACCTTAGAATTACCCCTTCCCACTTTTGGGCATTCCGGAAACGCTTGCGTTATCCGGTACCTCCATAACAGGCTGACTAACCAATAAAAACCTTAGATTTTCCCTTTCCCGCTTTTACACGGTAAAACCCGCCTCAGCTATAAAAACAACCTGTCATTCACAAGTGAGTTTGGGGAATTTATGATCGCCAGAATGGCGCTTAATGGAGCGGGAGAGTTCGCCACTGTTGATAAATCTGTCCATATAGCGATTAATG
>JAYZXK010000351.1:0-3340 GCA_036141415.1 Pseudomonadota bacterium | reverse complement strand
ACAATCAGACAGAGGTCGTCGTACTGCAGCATTCTAAAGAAGCCGTTCACGCCAAAAATACAGTTAAACTCCTGCAGCTGTCTTTACAAAATATTCACTGTTACACCGGCAAAGTAGCAGAAGATTTTAAATCACTCAGAGAGGCGTTAAGAGGATGTGATGACACAACAGCTGTACTTTATCCTTCTCCGCAATCTACTGAGCTAGCGTGTACTTACAAACTGCAAAACTACAGTAAAATAAAAAGATTAATAGTTATTGATGGAAGCTGGAAGCAGGCTTACGGACTTTGGAAACGCAATCCATGGTTAGATAAATACCCGTTTTATCGCCTACCGGACAATATAGATGGCCAGTATGGAATCCGAAAAACCCAGGTATCGAACGGCTTGTCGACTCTTGAGGCGGTCGCCTTCACCTTACAATGTATTGAGAGTACCGACACGGCGCCACTGTATCAGCTACTAGATGCATTCAAGCAGCAGTGGTATCGGTTTTCTGGCAACTAACGACGCTGTGCCATTGGCATGTAGCCACGCTGCTCTTCAATTAAAGCCAACCAGCGACGAATGCCAGGATATGCAGAAAGGTCAAAGCCACCTTCGTGGGCGACATGCGTGTAAGCATATAAGGAAATGTCTGCAAGAGAGATGTGGTCCCCCACCAAATATGGGGTTTCGTTGAGTTGGGTTTCCATAACCGCAAGCGCTTTATGCCCGGCTTCCTGCTTAGCGTCGAATTCGGCTTTTCTGTCGTCGGGAAGCCCAAGAAACACATTGATGTATCTGGCAACCGCAATCGCGGGCTCATGACTGTACTGTTCAAAGAATTGCCACTGCAACATTTTGGCGTAGTCAAACGCCTTGGATGGGATCAGCGTCGATCCTGCGGCGAGATAATTAATAATGGCATTCGACTCACTCAGACATCGTCCATCACTGAGTTCAAGCAATGGAATTTTGGCTACCGGGTTCTTAGCAATAAACGCATCCGTATGTGTTTCTCCTTTCAGGATATCCACATCAACCCACTCGCAATGCTTTCCGAGCAATGCCAGTACCAGTTGGATCTTGTAACAGTTGCCTGAACGGCTGTCTCCATAGACTTTCATGAGTACTCCTTTACTTTACAAACCAGGCCATTAACAACCAGCTGGTCGGTACACCGGCCGACACAATAAATATCTTAATATTCTGCACAATATCTCTTGGCCAGCAACTGAATTGACGCATATCTTCCAGCTGTTGATTCAATTGATTAAGTTGTACCGCAGTGCGCTCGTTGTTGAGCCCGCTGCGCCTTTTTACCAAAATGGCCTCTATAGCAGTTTCTATTGAGGCAATATTTTTTGCCCGATAGGTCCGCATTAACCATAGCGTTTTAAGCACAGGCAAAAACAGTAACGCCAGCATAAACACTACCATTACCATTAAAATCAGCAGATCGATCACTGGAATAGGTTTACCCAGCCAAAAAATGGGTACCAGCATTAACATCATGAGTGCCAGACTCACGTTACTGAGCCCGAGATCGCACAGCGCCTTACAATGACTAAAGTTTGTTTCTCGAGTGATGCTGGGCAACACCAAATGCCGGTACATGTACCGGGTAAATGACGCCGACTGCATTATGAATAAAAACAAAAAAAACCAGAATGGGACGGCGATTGCATTCAGCAATATAATGGCGGGCTTTAAATCCAGTGCCAGCAAACCTTCCGTTGTCAGGTATATCATGGTGATCGATATCGCCAGCGCACTGGCAATCACCACCTGAGTAATTAGCTTTTTCTCCAGCTTTTTAATGTGTTGTGGATACTCATCAACGCGTCTAACGCTGACCAGAAAGTCAGCTATACGTCGACCTGCACGTCGGTGCATAATGCGTATTGCCAGCCATAAATAGCCGATTATCAGCGGCATACCCAGCGCAGCATTAAAATCCCTTTGTGAACGCTCATCCACTACGTATGCTAAATCCAATGATCCAGCCAGGTAGTTGAGGCTTAGGCAAACTATTACAAATAGTAAAGGCGGCAACCAAACATGTATTAATACATTTTTATTATTCATTACGTTGGTTGTGTGTATAAAGCGACGCTAATTATACACGTCAAACATTCATTGGCACAAACCAGACATCGACTGCTTTGTTAGCGAATGTGTATTGCCTGAGTGCGCCCGTAAGCGTACTTACTATTTATCTGACCACACAGCGAATTCATTGCCACTGGGTTCAGTAAAGTGAAACCGCCGACCGCCGGGAAATGCAAAGATAGGCTTGATGATGATGCCTCCGGCAGTCGTTACCGCGTTTAGCGTCTCTTCAAGGGCAGGAGTGTAGAACACTAATAACGTTGCGCCTGTAGCCGTGAGAGAAGCCATGTCGGCTTTATACAGGCCGCCTGTTATTCCCTTGTCACGAAATTCACAATACTCCTCACCGTAATCGGTGTAAGTCCAGTTAAAAACAGAAGCAAAGAACGCTTTGGTGGCGGGGATATCCCTGCACGGCAATTCGACATAATTAATAAGCGTATCTGTACTCATGATTGGTTATCTCCGGCAAATTGGGCCATCACTTCCTCACCTGTCATACACACTGTTTTTTGTTCAAAGCTGTAATATTCGGGTTTACTGTCTATAAAAATTTGGTGTGACATCGTCATAGCCTGATGCGTTGGGAACAAGCCTACCGGGAGATAATAGGTTTCACTGCCTTTCATTCGGTAGAACAGGTGAGTACCGCAATCTCCACAAAAACCGCGTTCTGCCCACTCGGACGAATCATAAGCTTTCACGCTGTCGCCGGATAAAGTGACATTGTCGCTCTCTAAGGCGAAGTAGGGGCTACCGGCCCATTGTCTGCACATGCCGCAGTGACAAACGCCTATCTCCAGTGACTTTATGATGGCGTTAATTTTAACGGCACCACATAAACACGATGCCGAAAGTGGGGTTGGGGTGTCCATATACGTTCCTTGCTTAAAGTTATCAACACCAAAGTGTCTATAGGTAAGGTGATGTTTCCCGCCAAACTAAACATCACTTGATATGCGGGCAGTTGCGCCTTTTACCTAACTCCATTCACTTCGTTTTAAGCTCAATGTCAGAGCTTATTGCATGTATATTTATACAGTTCAGGTTGAAATGCACGCTTTTTTTCTATTTATTGCAGGCATAAAAAAACCCAGGCGAACCTGGGTTTTTAATATCGTTTGAATCTAATTACTTGCGCAGTTTTTGAATTAATCGCAACTGGGCAATAGCTTCTGCCAGCTCGTGAGCGGCTTCTGCATAATTAAAGTCAGCACCTGGATTGGCGATGTGCTCTTCTGCAC
>JAYZXK010000350.1:0-4210 GCA_036141415.1 Pseudomonadota bacterium | reverse complement strand
TTTACCGTTGAATTTTCTGTCCTGAGACCTCACTTGTCTTGTTGAAAAATAATTAAACTGACTAGGAGACTCTGGTTTATGGCTGAAGTGGCCCATCAAGAAACTCATGGCTTTCAAACAGAAGTAAAACAACTTCTGCATTTGATGATCCATTCTCTGTATTCAAACAAGGAAATCTTTTTACGCGAGTTAGTATCTAACGCAGCAGATGCCGCTGACAAACTTCGTTTTAAGGCGCTGGAAAATGATAGCCTGTACGAAAATGATGGTGATCTGTGCGTTAAACTGAGCGTTGATAAAGAAGCGGGTACCATCACCATTAGCGATAACGGCATTGGTATGAGCCGCGACGATGTAATTGCCAACCTCGGTACTATTGCAAAGTCGGGCACCGCAGACTTTTTCAGCAAACTGTCTGGCGATAAAGCCAAAGATTCACAGCTGATTGGTCAGTTTGGTGTTGGTTTTTACTCTGCCTTTATCGTTGCCGACAAAGTCGTCGTTCGTACCCGCGCTGCAGGCGAGTCTGCTGATCAGGGCGTAGAGTGGACTTCTGAGGGGGAAGGTGAATTCACCGTAGGTGATATCGAAAAAGCCGATCGCGGCACAGAGATAACGCTTTATCTGCGCGACGACGAAAAAGAATTCGCCGATGACTGGCGCCTGCGTTCGATTATCAGCAAGTACTCCGATCACATCAGTATTCCGGTGCGCATGTGGAAAGCGCCGGTGGAAGAGCAGGAAGGACCAGACGGAGAGAAGATCCCGGCCCAGCCAGGCGAATGGGAAACCGTTAACAAAGCCACCGCATTGTGGACCCGCGATAAGTCTGAAATTACCGACGAAGAATACATCGAATTCTATCGTCACGTTTCTCACGACTTTGCCGAGCCGATGAGCTGGGCACATAACAAGGTGGAAGGTAAAACCGAATACACCAGCTTGTTATATATCCCAAGCAAAGCCCCGTTTGACTTATGGAACCGTGAGCAAACCCACGGCCTGAAGCTGTATGTTCAACGCGTGTTCATTATGGATGACGCTGAACAGTTTATGCCTACCTATCTGCGCTTCGTGAAAGGCTTGCTCGACTCCAACGATCTGCCGCTCAACGTTTCCCGTGAAATTCTGCAGGACAACAAGATCACCCAGTCACTGCGTACTGGTTGCACCAAGCGTGTACTGCAAATGCTGGAGCGTATGGCGAAAAACGACGCCGAAAAATACCAGTCGTTCTGGAACGAGTTTGGTAACGTGCTGAAAGAAGGTCCGGCGGAAGACTTCTCTAACAAAGAGAAAGTAGCTGGCCTGTTGCGTTTTGCCTCAACTCACAACGACAGCAGTGACCAAACGGTATCTCTGGCTGACTATATCTCTCGTATGAAAGAAGGTCAGGATAAGATTTACTATGTAACTGCCGACAGTTACCAGGCGGCCAAAAACAGTCCTCACCTGGAAATCTTTAAGAAGAAAGGCATTGAAGTACTGTTGATGGGCGAGCGCATCGACGAGTGGTTAATGCAACATCTGACCGAGTTTGATGGTAAGCAGCTGAAGTCGATTGCTCGTGGCGATCTGGATTTAGATGATCTGGAAGACGAAGAAAGTAAGAAAGCTCACGAAGAAGCCGAAAAGCAGGTGGAAGGTGTGCTTGAGCGTGCCAAAACTGCGCTGGGCGACAAAGTCATCGACGTTAAATTCACCCACCGTTTAACCGACTCACCAGCGGTAATCGTGGCTGATGATAACGGCATGACTACGCAAATGATGAAGCTGATGGAAGCGGCTGGTCAGCCAGTGCCTGAAGTGAAATATCACTTTGAGCTGAACCCTGAACATCAGTTAGTAAAATTACTGGCCGACGTACAGGACGAAACGGTATTTAAGAACTGGACAGAAGTGTTGTTTGATCAGGCAGCACTCTCTGAGCAGGGGAGTCTTAAAGACCCGGCAACTTTTGTACGTAACCTGAATGGCTTGCTGATGAGTTTGTCGAAGTAAGACACCAGCGAAGTACTGAACACACCGGGCAGGTTTTTTCCTGCCCGTTTTTTTGTTTGCTCATCTGATGTCGACAAAATAAACCAGGCCAACGGCGGGTTTTCCCGTAACAAACTATCAGCGTGGTTTATACTGACTGTTTTTTAGCTTGATGATGCACTGGGTAACCCCCAGTAATATTTGTATCTAAAGGTATTTACTGATTCCCGTGAACACCTCTTAACTGTTATGACTAAAGCAGGAATCAATATTAATGTTATGGGTTTGTGTCGACATTGTGCGATAGTTCAATTTACATACGCTATTAGTCGTAAGACAACAGACAAGACCAGTTGAGCACTTGTCACGCCGAATGGTAGTGTGTAAAGTGCCTCACAGTTATGAAATAAATAAGCGGAGAGCGCAAATATGCGAATTATACTTCTCGGTGCACCGGGAGCCGGTAAGGGAACACAAGCGCAATTTTTGATGGGCAAATATGGTATCCCGCAAATTTCTACAGGTGACATGCTTCGTAGTGCAATTAAGGCTGGTACAGAACTGGGCTTAGCAGCTAAGAAAGTCATGGACGAAGGGAAATTAGTGTCTGACGATATCATTATTGGCCTGGTAAAAGAACGCATTGCTCAGGATGACTGTAAAGATGGTTTCCTGCTCGATGGTTTTCCACGCACTATTCCTCAGGCTGATGCTATGAAGGAAGCAGGTGTTGCAGTTGACCATGTGATCGAATTTGATGTGCCGGATGACGTTATCGTCGATCGGATGGGTGGCCGCCGAGTTCACCCTGCGTCGGGTCGGGTTTACCATGTTGCCTACAATCCGCCAAAAGAGGAAGGTAAAGACGACGTGACCGGCGATGAGTTGATCATTCGCGATGACGACAAAGAAGAAACCGTACGCGCACGCTTAGGTATCTACCATGAGCAAACACAGCCGCTGGTTGATTACTATAGTGCGGAAGCCGAAGCGGGTAACTGTGCCTATCACAAGCTCGATGGTACCCAACCGGTTGATACGGTTAGTCAGCAATTAGGCGAGCTGCTGGGTTAATCCGGCCTCTTACTATAATTTGAAAGCCGCTGATTTAAATAGCGGCTTTTTTGTTTTTATCACGATATTCACGGTGAATCACCGGAATCATTGCTTTACCCGCCACCCGTTTCACTGTCACAATGACCACTTCCAACGAAGAGGTTGAAGTGAAAAGATGATAGTTCTTCCGGTTACTGCTTTTTACGCCAGTATTCTGGCATTTATCTATTTGTACATTACTGCATTGGTGATTATGCACAGGCGTAGTAACCAGATTGGCGTAGGTGACGGCGGCGATGAAGTACTACAGCGGCTGGTTCGTGTTCACGGTAATTTTGCTGAATATGTACCGCTCACGTTACTGCTGCTGGCCATCCTGGAAATCAGCACGGCAATTCCCTGGTTGATTCATGTATTCGGCGCGTCACTGGTGATTGGTCGTGTACTGCATGCCTACGGCTTGCGTCATTCGGTGGGAGCAACCTGGCAACGGGTTGCAGGCATGATGTTAACCATGATGTCGTTGTTTGGACTGGCCAGCGCTAATCTGATCCTGATTTACTGGTTACCATTTTTGTGAGTCCGTTTGCACAACTCATGACACCGGCTTGCCTGCTCGATTTGGCTAAGTTCCGCAAAAATTGTCAGCGAATGCGGGCCGTCGCAGAACGCGAGAATATTACGCTTCGCCCACACGTAAAAACCCTTAAATCTTTACAGGCGGCGAAGTATTACGCGCCAGTCTCGGGGCCCATCACGGTGTCAACACTGGCTGAAGCCGCTACTTTTGCCAGCGCCGGTTATACCGATATTCTCTACGCTGTGGGGCTGTCTCCCAACAAATTTGGGCAGCTGGCTGCCATACAAAACCTGGCTGCCAATTTCACGGTAGTAGCCGATAGCCAGGCGGCCGTAAACGCCTTAATTGATTACGCCAGTGAATTGACGTTACCTTTATCGGTGATGCTGGAAGTGGATGTGGATGATCATCGCGCCGGGTTATTACCGCAGTCCGACGAGTTGATTATCTGCGCCAGAGCTTTATCTGCGGCGGCGAATATTCACTTCCGCGGGATCATGACTCATGCTGGTGCTTCCTATGATTGTGATACCAAAGCTGCGCAACAGGCCATGGGGCAGCAAGAGTGTGAGCGTATAGCCAAAGCCGCAGCCA
>JAYZXK010000349.1:0-8678 GCA_036141415.1 Pseudomonadota bacterium | reverse complement strand
GATACCTTTTTGCTTTACTTCACGAATAAAGCGGGCTTTGTCATTGCCCCAGTGGTAGGTCACACTTTCAATGGGATCAGGCCAGCCTTTGAAGTTTGATTTGTCAAAAAACCGCAGCACGTGATCAAGATATAAAAATCCAATTTTAGGCAAGGGTTGGGCAGGGGTTACGGGCTTGGTCATGGCTAGGCACTCAATAATTCGATTACGGTTTGTTTAGACTGATTGTGGTGATGTGCTTTGGCTTTTTTCTCGATAAGACTAACCACTTTTTCAATTTTAAGGTCGTTAAAATTAAGCCCCATGGCTTCCTGCTCCGGCGTGGCAAAGGCCGGTATACCATTTACCTCCAGCACCACATATTCTTCCTGCTCACGGTCGTAAATGATATCCACGCCAGCAATCTCCAGGCCGGTCACGTTGGCTGATTTAATGGCAATATTGACAAGTTCGTCATTGGGTTCGCGCATAATCACCTTACCGCCGCTGGTAACATTGGTTTTCCAGTCATCAGCGGGGGCCTGACGGCCGTAACAGCCAACGTATTCACCGTCGACAATATCAATGCGATAATCGGTCATGTCATAATTAACAAACCGTTCAATATAAAAATGCTGGATGTTGGTTTGATCCAGAAATGGCAGCAACATATCCAGTGAGCGCTCATCCTCAATTTTTACGATACCCATGCCCCCCCAGCCATCGGTAGGCTTGTACACCAGGCGGCCGCCCCACTCGCGGATGGTATTTTTAAGGATTTGTTTTTCATTGCGGTTGCACAGCCGGTAGTCGGGAGTGCGCAGCCCGGCACGAGCTAAACGCTGAGAAGTACGAAACTTATCTTCAGATAACGCAAAGGAAGCGAAGTTATTGAGACAGGGTATGCTTTCATCCAGCACCTGATATAAATACACCTGATATTGCGATTGCTGACCTGCGTTATAAGAGAAGAAAGCGTCCAGCTCATCCATGGCTACGTTATTACACATAATATGACCGGCTTTCGCATACGCATTAGCCAGGTTGAGGTCGGTAATAACCGCCACGTCCCGTTCCCGCAACTGATTAATAATTTTGGACTGGATGACATCGCCGCCACCGTTTTTGTACATCCACATTCCGGCTGTATACATCGACACCTTGATACCTTTTGCGTTGAAAAAATGAAAGAACAACAGGCCTTACCCCCGCCTGCCGAATGGCTCCGAAGACATCTTGTGTCGTGATTTTCTTTCTGGCACCTCCGTGAGCGGGGCCTAGTTAACGCATCCTTTATGACAAGATGATGACGATTTTTTAACCAACACAAATTGTTCAAAAAAGTGTCATCCCCCGTTCACCTGTGGCCTTTAAAACTGCGCCAGCTAATTTATGAGGATGCCTTATGTCTGTTGATTTTGCCGAGCTGGCCACATTGATAAATCTCAACTCTCACAGTCACAACAAAGCAGGGATTGATGCCAATGCAGCGATTTTCGGGAGCTGGATGGAAGCTCTTGGTTATGCCACGAAAACCTATCACCGCGAAGTCATCGGCAATCATGTGCATTTTTGCTCAACGCGCCATGATGGGCCGCGGGTATTGCTGCTGGGGCATTTGGATACCGTATTCCCGCCAAATACGTTCACCAACTTTAGTCAGGATGACGAATGGATATACGGGCCGGGCGTGTGCGATATGAAAGGCGGAAACTACGTGGCCCTGTGTGCCTTACGCAATATACATGCGCAGCAAGGAAAATTAGGCAATATTGATATGCTGCTGGTCAGCGATGAAGAAACCGGCAGCGACGACAGCAAAACCCTTACGGCTAAACTGGCAGCAGATTATGACATTGCTCTGGTGTTTGAAGCCGCGGGTGAAAATAATGAAGTCGTAATTGCCCGCAAAGGTATTGCGACCTACTATATCGATATCACAGGGAAGGGCGCCCATGCGGGAAATCACTACAGTGAGGGCGTCAATGCCAATCTGGCTGCCGCTCACCTGACTATTTACCTGACCTCGCTAACCAACCTGGAGAAGGGTACCACGGTGAACGTGGGGAAAATCAAAGGCGGTCTGAGCGCCAACACCATCTCTCCCCAGGCACAGCTGGTGGTGGAAGCACGCTTTACTGGTAACGATGAAAAACTGCGCATCCTTGCTGCTTTTGAACAGCTTGCAAAACATAACCCTGTCGCTGACAGCCACCTTACTGTTACCGGCGGCCTGCAACGGGATGTTATGCAGTCATGTGCTAAACAACAGCAGTTATTGCGCCAGATAGAAGAAATCCTGGGTTATCCGCTGACCGTTGAACAGCGTGGCGGCGTAAGTGATGCAAACGTCACCGCCGGAGCAGGTGTTGCCACACTGGATGGTTTTGGTCCCTTTGGTGATGGCGATCACACGATTAATGAACGCGCCAGCAAGGCAAGTTTTCATCAGCGTGTTAACCAAGTCACGAAAATTCTGGCGGCGTTTAATCAGCCTCGATAAATGCTTGTAAGCGCTCGGCGGCGATTTGTACCAACCGCTGGCGGGCCTCTTTCGCAGACCAGGCAGAATGCGGTGTGATCAACAGGTTGGGCAAATTAAGCTGCAACAGAGGGTGATCTGCCGGTGGCGGTTCAACGGATAAAGTGTCAAGCGCTGCGCCAGCAATCTGCCGCTTAGTAAGCGCTGTAATTAATGCCACTTCATCAATAAGACCGCCACGGGCCGTATTAATAAGCAAAGCTGAGGACTTCATCAACGCCAACCGTTCGGCGTTGATCAGCTTGTCGGTTTGCGGGCTTAACTGGCAGTGCAAACTCACTACGTCCGCTTCCGGGAGTAAATCATCCAACGCTCTGCGTTCAGCAGAGGTTGTTCCCGGCCGGGCTGCTACCGAGACCTTCATCCCAAACGCCCGGGCCAGCTCTGCAAAACGTTGCCCCAGCGTGCCGTAACCCACAATAACCAGGTGTTTACCAGCCAGCTCCATTACCGGGTTATCCAGCAAACAAAAATACGGAGAGCGTGACCAGTCGCCTTTCTTCACCTGTTGAGTGGTTGGTGCAAACGAAGTGGCCAGATTCAGCAGCAGCATCATGGCATGCTGCGCAACGGAATCGGTGCCGTAGCCGTCGACATTGTTCACCGTAATACCGTGTTGCTGGCAGTATTCGGTATCCACATTATTGGTACCTGTGGCCAGAACGCCCACGTACCGCAGCTTCTCGGCCTGAGCTAATGCGTCGGCATTGAGGACTACTTTATTCACCAGCACAATTTCGGCATCGCGAATACGTTCACAAACTTGCTCAGGCGTGGTGGTAGGATAACGGGTAAGGGTTACCGGTAATGATTCAAATTCGCTGAGCGTGAGATCGGTACCCAGCGAATCGCTATCGAGCACAACGGCCCGCATTATAACGACTCGATAATGCGTTCAAGTGCCGTTTTAGTGCGGGCCGGAACAGGTACCACACGGCCGGTGGAACGGTCGACAAAGACATGCACAAACTGACCATGGGCTACCCGGCGTTCATTGGTACCGGCGTAAATCGACACCCCGTAGGTTACCGAGCTGCGGCCAATCTTAGCGACCCGCACGCCCACATCCACGTCTTCCGGATAAGCAACCTGGGAAATAAACTGACATTGCGAGCTCACCACATGGGCCACTACCGGACTGGTGCGAAAATCCATGCCCGCTTCATCACATAAAAAGCGGTTTACCGCGGTATCAAAAAAACTGTAGAACACCACGTTATTCACATTGCCGTAGATATCATTATCCTGCCAACGGGTTGGTAATGTTACCTGGTAAGGGTAATCGCTGAGGGACGGGGTAATATCCGTCATAATACTCTTTCATCCTTTATTGACTGACTGGCAACGAAGACACAATGTCCGCCACGAAAAATATAACACTACGCCATTTATGGTTGAGTTTAAACCACGTTTACGCCCGGGTTTGCCCTTGTCCGAGTACCACAAACTTTTCGGTGGTCAGGGATTCAGCCCCCATAGGGCCATAAGCATGTAATTTACTGGTCGAGATACCAATTTCAGCACCCAGCCCCAGTTCACCACCATCGGAAAAACGCGAGGACGCGTTAACCATCACCACGGCGGAATTAATATCCCGGATAAACGCGTTGGCCGTAGCGTAGTTTTGCGTGGCAATCACCTCGGTATGACCGGAGCCGTACTCGGTGATATGAGCAATAGCATCATCGTAACTATCCACCACCCGCACGGCAATTTCCATGGCCAGGTATTCGGCCTGCCAGTCGGCGTGGGTAGCCGAAATCGCCTCAGCAAAATGGCCAATCGACGAGTCGCAGGCGTGGATCATGGTGTTATGTTGCTTGAGCATGGCAGCCGCCCGGGGCAAAAACGTATCGGCCACCGCGCGATGCACTAAACAGGTTTCCAGCGCGTTACACACGCCGGTACGCTGGGTTTTGCCGTTTTCCAGCAGTCCCAGGGCCTGATCGAGGTCGGCGTGTTCGTCGACGTACAAATGGCAAACCCCTTTGTAGTGCTGAATCACCGGGATCTGGCTGCGCTCGCTAACGTATTCAATTAAGCCTTCACCACCGCGGGGAATGATCAGGTCGATATACTCCTTTAAGGTCATGAGTTTATTCATGATCTCGCGATTCGGGTCGGGGATCACCGTGACCGCCGCGGTATCGATATCAAATTCGCGCAGCACATGGTGAATACAGGCGGCCAGCGCCAGATTAGAGTGCAGCGCTTCTTTACCGCCGCGCAGGATTACCGCATTGCCCGCTTTGAAACACAACGCCGCGGCATCGACGGTGACATTGGGACGCGATTCGTAAATCATTGCAATCACGCCCAGCGGAATGCGCATTTTGCCAACCTGAATACCGCTGGCCATGGTTTTAAGCGCTTTGATTTCACCCACCGGATCGGTTTGATTGGCGATCGAGGCTACCGCACTGGCAATGCCCATAACCCGCTCTTCGGTAAGGGTCAGGCGGTCGACCATGGCGGCATCCAGCCCTACCGTTTTAGCATGTTCCAGGTCGAGTTGGTTGGCGCTTAAGATGTTACTCACCTGACTCACCAGATGCTTACTGATGGCCATTAAAACAGCGCGTTTTTGCTCGCCACTCAAACGGGCAACCTGTCTGGCGGCCACTTTCGCCTCACTGGCGGCTGTGCGAATTGAAAAACTCATACCGACTCCCATTGATTAACGGATCAGTTAATTGTAGCAGTGCTGCGGCGCAGTCATTGCAGGTACGCCGCATAATGTCTCAGGGCTTAAATAGCACCAGATCATCCCGATGGACAATCACTTCGCCACTGTCATACCCCAGGATAGTATTGATCTGTGCGCTCTTAACGCCTTTGATTTGTCGCAATTCCTGCGCGCCATACAGCGCAATACCTTTAGCAAGCACCTGCTTACCGCAGTGAATCTCGATAGCATCACCAGGACTAAAGTGACCACTTACTTCCACCACACCTGATGGCAGTAATGACGCACCTTTATTAACCAGGGCCTTTTTAGCGCCTTCATCCACCTCAACGCGTCCGCGGGTTTTTAACGTGTGTTCGAGCCACAAACGGCGAGCGGTTTTCTGCGACTGTTGTGCTTTAAACAGCGTGCCCGGTAGTTGCCCTTCGTGCAAGGCATCAAAAACCGTTCCATTGCGGCCGTTAACAATCAGCGTCTGAATACCACTGCGGGTGCATTTATCGGCGGCTTCGATTTTGGTTCGCATCCCGCCGGTACCTACTGACGTACCGGCACCGCCGGCAATGGCATATATATCCGGGGTAATGTGCTCCACTTCGGGAATAAGCGTCGCATCGGGATTTTTACGTGGGTCTGCGCTGTACAGGCCATCAATGTCGGAGCAAATGATCAGCGTATCGGCGCCGGCCACCAGTGCGGTGTAGGCCGCCAGATTGTCGTTATCACCCACTTTCAGTTCATTAACTGCCACGGTATCGTTTTCATTAACGATAGGCAGCGCCTGGTGATTGAGTAATTCACGAATGGTATTTTTGATGTTTACATAACGCGTACGGTCGTGCAGATCGTCATAGGTCAACAGCACCTGGGCACAGGGAAAATCAAAAAATCGCTGCCAGTTAGCCATCATATCAATCTGGCCAATGGCCGCCATGGCCTGCTTTTCGGCGATGGATGCCACGTGATTAACCGGAACTTTGGCTCTTCCGGCGGCAACACTGCCTGAAGACACCAAAATCACTTCTTTACCCGCTTCACGGCTGGCGTTGATAAATTGCGCGATGGGAAGTAAGTACCGGCCACTGCAGCGCTGTCCGTCTGGCGCAATCAGAGCACTTCCTATCTTAATAACAGCGCGTTGCCAGGAAAATGTACTCATCTGGAGAAATCGATAGATAAACGGGGTATTAAGAATATTACAACGCGCCCTCAAAACAAACAAAAAAACCATGAATATATTGCCCTGTGAAGCTGCGTTTGCGTTCAGTTTTTGGCTATTTACGGTCAATTACTGGCAAATTTCTCCATATTAGAATTAAACTATGTCCCTTCTAATAAATATAGGTGACGATGCGTTAAGGAATTCCTTCTCGTCAATCTGAGCCATTTTCCACTTAACGACGAAGGAATACCTATGAGTAAGCGTATGCCGAAGTTAGTTTGGTTGATGCCAGTGCTGTCGATAATGTCGGCCACGCCAGCTTTTGCTGATGGTGCGATCAAGCAAACCAAAGGTGATTTTGAGGACAAGTTCCGCCAGCTGGAAGAAGTGTTACCCACGCCAAACGTCTATCGTAACGCCGCGGGTGAACCAGGCCATCAGTACTGGCAGCAAAAAGTCGACTACGATATTGATGTTACGCTGAACGAAGACAAGCGCCGTATTGATGCCAGCGAAGAAATTGTTTATCACAACAATGCCCCGGATACACTGAAATACCTGTGGATCCAGCTGGACCAGAACAAGTTCCGTGACGACTCCATGTCGGCACTGACCACCACCTTTGGTGGTATTGGCAACCGTGGGCCAGCAACCTCTGCTGCGTCTGGCAGCTCACCAGCCAAATTATCCATGGGCGCCATTCGACGCCAGCAGTTTGTTGATGACAACGAACTGGGCTACCAAATTAAGAAAGTCACCGATGGTCGTGGTAAGCCACTGCACTATGTGATTGTTGGCACCCTGATGCGTGTTGATCTGGCTGAGCCGTTAAAGCCGGGCAAGAAAACCGAACTGAACATCGACTTTGGCTACAACATTGTTGAAGAAGATGCAGTATCAGCGCGTTCTGGTTACGAGCACTTCCCGGATGACGAACGGGAAGGCGGCAACGATATTTTCCTGCTGGCTCAATGGTTCCCGCGTCTGGCGGCTTACACCGATTACGAAGCCTGGACTAACAAAGAATTTATCGGTCGCGGTGAATTTACCCTGGAATTCGGTGATTACGAAGTATCCATGACCGTACCGGCTGACCACATCGTCTCTTCTACCGGTGTGCTACAAAACCCCAGAGATGTGCTGACCAGTGAACAGCGCGAACGTCTGGAAGAAGCAGAAGATGCTGATCGTCCTGTCTTTATCGTTACGCCAGAAGAAGCGCTGGAAAACGAAAAAGAAGGCACCAGCGATACCAAAACCTGGCACTTCAAGGCCGACAACGTACGTGACTTTGCCTGGGCCTCTTCACGTAAGTTTATGTGGGATGCCAAGGGCGTTAAGCAGGGCGGTCCGCAGAAGCACGTAATGGCGATGTCGTTCTGGCCAAAAGAAGGTGGCGATCTGTGGAAGAAATATTCTACTGAGTCCATCGTACATACGCTGGAAGTGTACAACCGCTTTACCTTTAACTACCCGTACCCAACAGCGCAGTCGGTAAATGGTCCGGTAGGCGGCATGGAATACCCCATGATCACCTTCAACGGCCCGCGTACTGAATTGCAGGATGACGGCTCACGCACTTACTCACTGGCTGAAAAGCGCTTCCTGATTGGCGTGGTTATTCACGAGGTGGGTCATACTTACTTCCCGATGATCGTTAACTCTGACGAACGCCAGTGGACCTGGATGGACGAAGGCTTAAACAGCTTCCTCGACGGCGTTGCCGGTCGCGAATGGGATCCGGACATTCCATGGGGTGTTGAACCGCGCGACGTAACAGGTTACATGAAGTCACAAACTCAGGTACCGATCATGACTCAGTCTGACTCTGTACTGCGTTTAGGCCCGAATGCTTACACCAAGCCAGCGGTTGCCCTGAACATTCTGCGCGAAACTATCCTGGGCCGTGAGCTGTTTGACTTTGCCTTTAAAGAGTACGCCCAGCGCTGGATGTTCAAGCGTCCTACGCCATCTGATTTCTTCCGCACCATGGAAGAAGCGTCAGGCGTTGATCTGGATTGGTTCTGGCGTGGCTGGTTCTACACTACTGATCACGTAGATATCTCACTGGACAAAGTGTACAAGCTGCGTCTGGATACGGAAGATCCGGATATCGACTATGCCCGTGAGCGTCAGTTCGAAAAAGACAAGCCTATGTCGCTGACCGTTGAACGTAACAAAGAAGAAGGCCGTAAACTGTGGGTAGAACGCTTCCCCGACATCACCGACTTCTACGACGAAAACGATCAGTTTACGGTTACTAACAAAGAGCGTAATAAGTACCAAAGCTGGCTGAAGAAGCTTGAGCC
>JAYZXK010000348.1:0-5975 GCA_036141415.1 Pseudomonadota bacterium | reverse complement strand
CGCGGCTGTTTGAGGTAATTGGTGAGATTCTGCCCTGCGATCAAATACTCATTGCCCATCATAATGAAGAGCAAAGTACAGTGATTCCGGTTTGCAGCAGTGTTGAACGAAAGAGCTTTAAACCTTTGCGCTATACCGACTTAACCAGTGTTTTTGAAGCTACCATGAATGTATTTAATGTAGCTTTGATCCCGGATTGGAAAGCCCATTTAGGCGACTGGTTACCCGACGCGAACTCAGTGCTTATTCATCCTATTAATACCTCTCAGGCTAAATATATCTGGCTCATTTCTGATAAAAAAATGGGGGCGTTCTCTAAACAGTACGAAGAAATCTTCTTATCTTTTAGTGCATTCGTCGCGAATACCTTGTCTCATTTTGAACAACGTAGTCTTATCCGGGAGCGCGAGAGCCTGCTCGAAGAACGTGATCGCATTGAAAAGTCGATGATTCACCAGGATAAAATGGCCGCTCTGGGACAACTTGCTGCCGGTGTCGCCCATGAACTGAACAACCCGCTGGGTTTTATTAACAGTAACCTGTCCAGCTTACAGGACTATACTACTAATATCAGTGAATTTATCAGCCAGGCTATAAAGTCGTCAGAGGCGCTGGAAGCGCTGCACAAAAGAATGGATATGGACTATATTTTAACCGATACGGATGATTTGATTGATGA
Source organism: Pseudomonadota bacterium (assembly GCA_036141415.1). Taxonomy (GTDB): domain Bacteria; phylum Pseudomonadota; class Gammaproteobacteria; order Enterobacterales; family Alteromonadaceae; genus Alteromonas. The sequence continues at coordinate 5,296 of JAYZXK010000348.1, read as the reverse complement.
GTCGCTACAGGGCATTCAGCGTGCCACTGATATTATTGCTAATCTAAAATCCTTCTCGCATCCGGATGAAAAAACCCGGGTTAACCTGGAATTGAATGCCGTTATTGAATTGGCGTTAACGATAATAAAAACTCAGGCAAAAACGGTCGTTGAGATCGATTTTGTACCCTGCGAGGAAAGGCCGGTCATTTATGTAAATGCCAATCAGCTTGCCCAGGTATTTATCAATATTGTGACTAATGCAATGCAGGCAATAACCGATAACCCAGGTAGGATAGTGATTACTGTTCTGGCTGCAAAAGCCGTTGTGGATTGCCGTATCACTGATAATGGTCCGGGGATCCCGGCTGCAGTCGCGGCCAGAATTTTTGATCCGTTCTTCACCACCAAAACGGTGGGAATGGGAACCGGGCTCGGGTTGTCTATTTCAAAAGCCATTGTTGAAAAATACGGTGGTCAGTTACACCTTGAATCAAGCAGCGCCAAAGGCTCTTGCTTTTTGATCCGATTACCTCGAATCAGCGAATAAGCATTGCGAGACTAGCGCAGGGTTACCTACAGGACGTTTACAGCCGGTTCAGAGTGGAGGAATCAATGGCTAGTGAGAAAACAGCGAAAGTATTTGAATCAACCTTCGAACAGTGTGGCATAGGGCTGGCCCATGTCAGCCCTGAAGGCGGATTCATTCGCGTCAACGCCGCCCTCAGTCACTTTCTTGGCTACAGTAAGGAAGAATTATTGACGCTGGATTTTCAGGATATTACCCATCCTGATTATCTCGACAAAGATCTTCAGCACGTGGCGGAATTACTGGATGGATTCTACGATTCCTATCAGATGGAAAAACTCTACATCCATAAAAGTGGCAGGATGGTGTGGGGTAACCTGACCGTTACACTGGTACGCAATGACGATGAAACGCCAGCTTTTTTCATTTCTGTAGTGGAAGATATCGATGAGAAGAAGCGCATAGAACAGGATTATTTTGAGTCCCAGGAAACCCTGCGCTCTATTATCAGTTCGCTGTCCGACCGAATGGCAGTAAGTGTTGTCAGCCCGGACCTGACCTCATTAATTTACATCAATGAGGGCTATCAGCGTATTTGGGGGCGGGGTGCCAAAGAACTGTATGAAAATCCAAGAACTTTCATCAGTCATATTCATGTGGCTGATCGGCCCCGAGTGATGGATTTTTACCGGCATACCATAACCAAACCCTGGACCTTCGAATACCGCATCATGCGGGATGACGGGGAATTACGTTATATTCGTGAACGTGGCGACGTCATCCGCGCTCCCAGTGGTGAAGTGATAAGCCTGGTTATTACTGCCGATGACATTACCAACGATAAGCAAATGCACGAAGCTCTCAAATCTGCTAACGATAAGCTCAATGTGCTGTCCAGAACCGATGGCCTGACCGGGATAAGTAACCGCCGTGAGTGCTTAAATGCGCTGGATGCAGAATTTAACCGCTTGCAGCGGATTGGCGAACGTACCACGTCCACCCTGGCGTTCTTGGATCTTGATAAGTTTAAGCAAATTAACGACCAGCATGGCCATCAGACAGGCGATAAAGCGCTGGTGATCCTTACCGAACGAATAAAGCTTACTATGCGTTCAAATGATCTGGTGGGGCGCTATGGCGGCGATGAGTTTTTGCTGTTGTTAAGAGATACCCGGGATTATGAAGCCCAGCATCTTATTAACCGTATTTTTACGGAGCCGTTGATAGTTAAAGGGGAACGTTCGCAGGAAATCCTGATCCAGTGTTCTATTGGCATGTCTCAATGGCATCAGGAACTGGAAAATGTTCAGCAATGGATTGAGGAAGCAGACAGGCAGATGTATCACGTGAAGGGGAATAAGGCATCCTAGCTATCTCAATGGCGATACACTATCACCCGATACATCCGGCCAGTTAACTTTCCCCTCATGTGTATCACAATCAGATATATTTAGCTGGCCGGTATACTTCTAATAGCCCTGTTCTTTGCCCCAGGCGGCAATAATGGCTCTTTCTTCATCGGTCATTTTGGTTTTATTTAAAAACGGCATATCCCGGGTAACGGTAGTGCGATTCACCAGCTGGCGGCCCTGACGCTCAATATCGGCCCAGCTATCGAGTTTCACTCCCAGCGGCGCAACCTTGAAGATGTCATCAGTAGGATTTGTTGAATGACAGCCCACACAATGAGTTTCTACCAGTGCCAGCACCTGCTTATCCAGCGCTGATAACGAAGCCGTTTGGTTCTCAGTAACAGCCGCAACCGGGGCTACACTCACCTCTGACTGCTGTTTTGGCCAGGACACCCACAGCGCCACGGCCAGCAAACCCAGCATACCACTTATCAGCACGGCCGGACTAAACTTACCCACATGGCGCAGATTAAAAAAGTGTCTGATCCAGGCCGATAGCGCCATGATCGCCACTAATACCAACCAGTTGTGCGGATGCTGATAGGTCATCGGATAATGATTACTGATCATGATGAACAGGATGGGCAACGTCAGGTAGTTGTTATGCACCGAGCGTAATTTAGCACCCGCGCCCCAAGCCGGGTCGACGGCTTGTTTGGCGGCGACGGCATCGACCATTTTGCGCTGCGCCGGCATAATATTGAGCCACACATTGGCCACCATAATCGAACCAATCAGCGCACCAACGTGAATATAAGCGCCGCGGCCACTGAACCAGTGGGTGGCAAGATAACTGGCGACCACCAACAGTGCGGTCAGGGCAAGGGCGAACACTTTAGGGTAATTGGCGAGCGGCGAACGACAGGCCAACTCATACAGCAGTACACCGCCGGCCAGTAAGCCGAGTCCGCGGCCAATCGCTTCACCTTCGCTAAGCGCCATCACCGACGGGTCGATAAGATACGCCGAAGCGGCAAAGTAATACACAATGATAAGTAACGCGAAGCCGCTCAGCCAGGTGGAGTAGGCTTCCCATTTAAACCAATGCAGGGTTTTTGGCATTACCTCCGGGCCATAAGCATATTTACCGACCTCATAAAAACCGCCACCGTGCACGGCCCATAAGTCGCCCTTAATGCCTTTTTGCTTTTTCCAGTCAGGCGGTGTTTCCAGGCTGTTATCCAGCCAGATAAAATAAAACGACGCACCAATCCAGGCGATGCCGGCAATTACGTGAAACCAGCGCACAAATAATGAAAGCCAATCAAGCCACGGCATGGTTAGAGCTCCTGTTGTTGATATTGTGGTTGACCCGCCACATAGGTGGCCACAGTGGCGCGATCGTCGCCGAGCATGGTCAGGGCAAAAAGGGTGTCTTCGCAGGTGCTGTCTGTATCGATGCGTAGCTGAGTAAGCGCATCAAAGCGGGGATTAAGCACCACAAAGTCGGCATCACTGCCCGGATTCAGGTTACCAATTTGCTCACTGAGCCCCAGACTATCGGCGGCACCCTGGGTCAGCATATAAAAGCCCTGTAGCGCTGACAGGCTGTAATTGCGTAACTGGCAAATCTTGTACGCCTCGCCAAGAGTTCTGAGCAGGTTAAAACTGGTGCCGCCGCCTACATCGGTAGCCAGTGTAACCGGTACGCCGAATTTTTCGGCTTTGCTCATTTCAAATAAGCCGCTGCCTAAAAACAAGTTAGATGTCGGGCAGAAAGCGGCAATGGCGCCGCTAGCTGCCATGCGCTGCCATTCACTGTCAGACAGATGAATACAGTGGCCATAAACGGCTCTGGGGCGCACCATGTGGTATTTTTCATACACCGCCAGATAATCTTCGCACTCTGGATACAGGGTTTTCACCCAGGCGATTTCGTCGTGATTTTCCGACAGATGGGTCTGAATAAACACATCTTCATATTGCTGTGCCAGCTCTCCCAGAGCGGCCATTTGTGCGCTACTGCTGGTGGGCGCAAAGCGCGGGGTGAGGGCATAGTAATTGCGCCCTTTGCCATGGTAGCGGTCGATTAAGTCGGCACTGTCTCGCTGGGCCGATTCGGGCGTATCCTGCAACCAGTCCGGGCAGTGCCTGTCCATACACACTTTACCGGCCACGGTGAGCATTTTACGTTGGCTGGCCGCCTCAAACAGCGCCTCGGTGGCGACCTTATGCACGCTTGAATAAACTAAACCGGTAGTGGTGCCGTTTTTCAGGCATTCGGTTAAAAAGGCGTCGGCCATGGTGTTGGCAAAGTCGGCATCCTCAAACTGACGCTCCGCCGGAAAGGTAAAGTTGTCCAGCCAGGTCAGCAACTGTTCACCGTAACTGGCAATAATTTCGGTTTGCGGAAAATGCAGGTGGGTATCAATCAGTCCCGGAATAATAACCCGGCCTGAGTAATCGACAACCTCCACATCGGCATAGGTTGCTTTTAGCGCTGAAAAGTCGCCAAGATCGGCAATCTTGCCGTTTTTTATCAACATAGCGCCATCTTTAAAGCTCTGTAAATCGCTCTGGTACTGGCTTGTCGAATGCGGAAAATGATACAGCGTTCCGCGAATGAGTTGTGTTGTTGCCACTAGCTACCCCGGTAACTGCTAAAACCAAACGGAGAGATAAGCAGCGGCACGTGGTAGTGGCCACCGTCTTCGGTCATCTCAAAATGGATATCGACGAAGGGATAAAATGACTGCCCATGATTGGCAATCAGGTAATCCCTGCACTCAAAACGAATGGCATAAATACCGTCAGTGAAAGTGATACCGGGCCAATCCTTACAACGTCCATCGCTGTTGGTAACGGCGGTTACCTGACTGCCGTCCGGGCCGGTAAGTGTGACCGGCATATCGGCAACCGGTTTACCTGAAGTGGTATCTAGCACGTGGCTGGATAAACTGATCATGATGTAGCTTCCTGTGTTGATGCGCTTAACCCTTTGGTCAGGCGTAGCAGGGTGATTTTGATTTGTTCGGCAGCGGCGTTTTCGAGCTCGCTGACGGTATCGTTAGGCAGGCGTTTTTGCAGCGCTTCTAACATGGTGTCGGCGCTAAGCCCGGTGGCACAGATAATAAAAATAAAACCGTGCTTATTGAGGTACTCGTGATTCAGCGTATGCAATGCCTGCAGTGTATCTTCACTGGCTACCGCGGTGCCTTGTTGTTCTGATGCAGCCGTATCTTTAGTGTTGGCGAATTTGGCTCTGAGACTGTTTACGTCACCAATCATTGGGTGCGCCTCAAAGGCCTGGCGATAATCGCTTTCAGTGAGTGATTCCCACACCTCTACCGCGTAGCTGTAGACATCGGCAGCACTTTTGTATGGCCGGCCAGTCACCATGGCATTAACCCAGCGCTCAGCCGCGCAGCTGGCTTCA
>JAYZXK010000347.1:0-7165 GCA_036141415.1 Pseudomonadota bacterium | reverse complement strand
CTGAAGTGGCAGCGGGCGATCAGGTGATAGTATTACCCCGGGTTGATGCCAAAACGTTGCAGGCAGTTAAAGATATCACTCAGATCATTTACCAGATTGCAGTGGCGGCCAACGTAGCGCTTAACTAATGTCAGATCTTGTAAACGTCTCATTTCGCTCTCAGCTTAAAGTGTGGAAAAATGTCTGTTTCGCACTTTTCCTGCGTGAGTTACGTGCGCAATTTAGTGACAGACTGGGTTTAGCCTGGGGCTTTCTGGAGCCCTTTGCCTTCATTTTTGGCTTATCATATATGAGAAGCTTAATCCGTGACGGAGATGCTCACGGTATACCTATCTTTATCTTTATGTTAATTGGTATGGTTACCATTCAGTCTTTTTTGCAACCCTTTACAAAGATTGCCAGTGCATTTAGCAAAAGTAAGCCTTTGTATGCGTTCAGGCAGGTGCAGCCCGTCTCTGCACTTTTGGTCGCGGCTTTCGTTGAATATACAATAAAAATTATCGTCATCCTGTTAGCATTATTAACAATCTATCTGCTCGGAGTGACGTTTCCCGTTCATGACCCTTTGTTACTATTCCTGCTATTCCACCTTCTGTGGATTATGACCATCAGTATGAGTTGTATTCTGGGTATTGCTTCTTCTTATATGCCTGAAGTAAAAAAAATAGTTGGTGTATTCACCCGTCCACTATTTTTCATATCCTGCGTGTTCTTCAGTCTGCAAGACATTCCGGTTGAATACTGGCATTGGTTTACCTGGAATCCGCTGGTGCATTTTATTGAACTAGGCCGATATGCCTGTTTTGAGTCTTATGGTGATCGCGGCGTGAGCCTCCAGTACGCTTTCGAATTTACGCTGGTTGTATTTTTCTTTGCCGTATCATTGTATCACCTGACCTGGAAAGGATTGTTATCCCGATGACCATCCGTTTAATTAATTTGACCAAATCATACCCCAGCCGGCTCGGGCCCCAGTATATTTTTCGAAATCTCAATTTTGACTTCCCGACTGAGAATAACGTTGCCATTCTGGGCAAAAACGGAGCAGGTAAGTCAACGCTTTTTCGCATGCTGGCGAAAAGTGAATATCCTGATAAAGGCCAGATTTATACCAATAAATCCATGTCCTGGCCGGTTGCGCTTGCTACAGGAGTGCACCCCCAGATGACCGGGCGCGAAAATGCCAGGTTTATTGCGCGCATTAATGATGTCAGGGATCTACCAAAATATGAAGAAGCGGTTCAGGACTTTGCCGAAATTGGTAAACGCTTTGACTTACCTGTAAAAACTTATTCCTCGGGAATGCGTGCCAGATTAGTATTCGCCTGTTGCGTTAATATTCATTTCGATATTTACCTGATAGACGAAGCAACATCAGTGGGCGACCCTAAATTTCGCCGTAAAGCCCGGGAAGCTTTGGAAGTCAAAGCCAAAGAAGCCGGCCTGATTATGGTCAGCCACGAAATGGATCAGGTTAGGGAATTTTGTACTTCAGCGATTATCATTGAAGATGGCCAACTTAACTATTACGGTGACCTTGAAGAAGGTATCGCAGCCTACATGGAATAAACGAGCAAAAAAATGAAACAAGTGCTAAATAAAATCTTCGCTCAATTAAAAAAGCGCCCAATCCTTTTAGTCGTAATTCCCTGGCTGCTTTACGCCTTTTATCTGACTCTCATTGCCGCCCCAAAATATGAAAGTACCAGTCAGTTAGTGGTTAAATCTGCCGATGGTGCCAACAGTTTCGATCCTACCTCAGTGTTAATGAGCGGCGTGACAGGTGTCGCCAGTGCCAACGATAGTCAGTTGGTGGTTGCGTTTGTCAGATCGGCAGATATGCTGCGCTACCTCGATGAAACTATTGGGCTACGAGAGCACTATACCTCATCAGCAGGAGATTTTATTAGTCGGCTCGCTTCGAATCACAGTGAAGAGGACTTTCTGGAATACTATCTGGCCAATACAGAAGTCATTATTGATTCAAATACCAGTGTCATCGAACTCTCCGCCAGAGCTTATGATCCTGCTTATGCGCAGTTGATCAGTCAGACTATTGTGCAGCGAGCTGAGCAGTTTATTAATGAGATCAGTAATAACCTGGCTAAATCGCGACTGGCTTTTGCTCAAAGCGAACACGATATTGTTGAAGAAAAACTACAAAACGCTAAGCTGGCTTTAATCGACTTCCAAACAAAATACAACGTGTTGGACCCTAATGCTGAAGGTGTTGCCATCCAGCAGATCGCCTTTTCATTAGAGGCGACACTGGCTCAGAAAGAGGCTGAGCTGAACACTTTAAAAAGCATTATGTCTGACTCTGCGCCGGAAATAATTTCACTAAAACGCCAAATAAGAGCACTCAACGAACAAATTAATAGCCAGAAAACAAAAATCAGCGATGCGCAAAATGGTGAAGCGAAATTATCGATTAACCAACTAATGGCGCAGTATTCTAATTTACAGGTGCAAGCTGAGCTTGCCATGCAGGCATACGGCTCATCTCTGATGACTCTGGAAAATGCACGTGTCGATACTTACCAGCAAATACAACACCTGGTGACTATCGAGTCTCCCACACTGCCAGATTCAGCGGCCTACCCAAAAACGGTTTACAACCTGGTACTGATTGGTGTCATGTTAATCATGGCCTTTATTGCAGGTCGCATTATTATTGCCACCATTAAAGAGTTGTAATTCAAACGCTACAATATCCCGGCAACCATTTTCCCACCACAAGCTGCGCCTTACATAACGCAGCTTGTGTCGGGAATCATCCTCTAGTATAAGAGAGATAGCCTGTGTACGTGCAGTTCTTACCTGCAGACCGTGCACTCGGACGACAAAAAATTTAAATAAAAACTATATGGAACTCTGTTGTGACAACAAAAACTTCTAACGACACCAGCTTTTTCGGCCACCCGGGTGGTTTGTTAACGCTATTTTTTACTGAAATGTGGGAACGCATGAGTTATTACGGTATGCGCGCCCTGCTGGTAATCTTCATGACCATGACCCTGCAGGAAGGCGGTCTGGACTTTACTAAAGACAATGCCTATGCCATCTATGGTTTATACACTGGCGCAGTTTATTTTATGGGATTATCCGGTGGCTGGATTGCCGACCGTCTGTTAGGTGGCCAGAATGCGGTCTGGTATGGCGGTATTACCATCATGATTGGCCATATTATTCTGGCTATCCCAAGCACCAACACATTCTTTATCGGTTTGATTTTTGTGGTACTGGGTACCGGCCTATTAAAACCAAATATCAGCGCCATGGTTGGCCAGTTGTATGGCGATCAGGATACCCGTCGTGATAGTGGCTATACCATTTATTATATGGGGATTAACCTGGGCTCCGTGATTGGTAATCTGGTTTGTGGTTACCTTGCTACCAACTGGGGCTATCACTATGCCTTTGGCGCGGCAGCGATTGGTATGGCAATTGGCCTTATCCAATACCGCATGACCCAGTACAAACTGGGTACCATCGCCACCGGCCCTACCGTGAGCATGTCTGCTTCAGGTATTCGCAATAGTTGGGTGGGTGTGCTTATCTTTTTAGTCAGCCTGGCAGTGGTCACATTCCTGATGAGCACGGGCGCACTGGTAATTGATGTAGTGAGTGTAGCAACTTCTGTAGCTTATATCTTCACCGCCATTTTTGTTATTTACTACGCTGCTATTTTCTTTTTCGGCAATCTCGACAGCGCCGAAAAGAAACGCATGATTTCACTATTACTTATCTGTGTTGCATCAGCCTGTTTCTGGGCTGGCTTCGAACAAGCCGGTTCCTCACTGAATATTTTTGCTCACGAAAATACCGACCGACTGCTGGGCAGTTTTGAAATCCCGACCGCTTGGTTTCAGTCATTAAATGCCATTTTTATTATCACCCTGTCCCCTTTCTTCGCGGCGCTGTGGATTAATCTTGGTAAGCGGATGCTCGACCCGTCCTACGGCATTAAATGTGCAATTGGTATTCTAATTATGGCCAGTGGCTTTATCGTGATGTTTTTTGCAGCCCAGGCAGCAGCCAGCGGCCTTAAAGTTGCACCATACTGGCTGGTCGCCACTTACTTCCTGCACACTGTGGGTGAACTATGCCTGAGCCCGGTTGCATTAAGTGCGGTAAGCAAGCTTTCTCCGAAACGTTTTGCCGGTCAGATGATGGGCTTATTTGTTTTAACTTATTCCATTGGCAACGTCATTGCCGGTGTACTGGCGGGTAGCTTTGGTGGCGAAGAGTCTGGCGATTTAAGCGGATTGTTCTCATTTATCGTTCAGTTCACCGTAAGTATCGGCGTTATCGTCTTCCTGGTGGCTCTGTTTACCCGTAAATGGGAAAAACCTGAGCAAAAGAACGCCTGAAACGATGTAAAAATCAGCAGCTAATTGTTAGCCATAAAAACGCCACTGGTGGTAAGCTAGTGGCGTTTTTTATGAGTATGACAGGTAGAAATGAAGCTTTATTTTACAACGAGAAGTATACCGGGCTTAGCTGGCCTGCCTCTGGCAGAACGTATGCGCCGGCTGGAACGAGCGGCAAAAAAACTCACGGTTCCGGAAAAGACCGTACTGAACATTCTTAAACTACTGGTGATTGTACCGGCGTTTGCACTACTCCTTCGTATTGCAGCCGACTGGACATCACTTTTGTGGGCGCTGTTGGTATTCCTGCTATATCCCATTATCGTGAAACCTGTACAATACTCGTTAAGCGCCAAATATTTAGAATCGTTGTCACACAAGGATAAACAATGAAAACAATACTCGTCACCGGTGGAGCTGGCTATATCGGCAGTCATACCGTACTGCAATTACTGGAAGCGGATTACCAGGTAGTGGTATTTGATAATCTCAGTAATGCCTCAGAGGAATCTCTCAAGCGCGTGTCAGCCTTAACCGGTAAAGCCGTGACCTTCGTGCAGGGTGACATCCGTAACACTGAGCAGCTCGATGAGGTGTTCTCAAACCATAATATTGATGCTGTCATTCATTTCGCTGGCCTAAAAGCGGTTGGTGAGTCGGTTCAGAAGCCGTTGGAATACTATGAAAACAACGTTTACGGCTCTGTCGCGCTGTGTGATGTAATGCGCAAGCACAACGTTAAGAACATTGTTTTCAGTTCATCTGCCACCGTTTATGGCGATCCGGTTGCGCTACCGTTACGTGAAGATATGGCCACAGGCCAGCCAACCAATCCTTACGGTATGTCCAAGCTGATGGTAGAGACTATACTGACCGATCTGTATCAGTCAGACGAAGCCTGGAATATTGTGTTACTGCGTTACTTCAATCCTGTAGGAGCGCACCCTTCCGGCCAGATTGGCGAAGACCCTAACGGCATCCCCAATAATCTGATGCCCTACATCTCACAGGTTGCGTCCGGCAAACTCGAACAATTAGCAGTATTTGGTGATGACTACGACACCCCGGATGGTACCGGTGTGCGGGATTATATCCATGTAGAAGATTTAGCCAATGGCCACTTGAAAGCCATTGAACGTCTTGACCTGAACATGGGATTGGATATCTATAACCTCGGTACCGGCCAGGGTTATTCCGTCCTGGAAATGATCAAGGCTTTTGAGAAAGCTTGTGGCAAGCCTATCAACTATAAAATTGCTCCGCGTCGGTCTGGCGACATTGCAGCCTGCTATGCCGATCCAACCAAAGCAGCCACAGAGCTTAACTGGAACGCTCAGAAAACCCTCGAAGATATGTGTGAAAATGCCTGGCACTGGCAGTCACAAAACCCGCAGGGCTATTAACCCTTAAAATAACAAAGGCGCTTAATGCGCCTTTTGTTTTAGCCTTCTAGTTGTCGACTGCGTCATCGAGTGGGTCACTTTCCAGGTCCACATCGTCAAATAACGCCTCAAATTCATCAAACTCTTCAGCTTCTTCCTCATCGGGCTGTGTATCAAGGTTTTTACCATCGGTTACCCGAAACTCAAGATTTTGAAAATAGATGTTTTTCACCTGCTCATACGGGTCTCTGGCGTTTTCGATCTGGCCTTCCTGACCAAGCAACTGAGCCCGGGCTTCAAGTGCACCAATAGTGAATCTCAAAACATTAAGATTACCCGTCATCAGCGTCATTGGAAAATAAAGGTTATCCACGATATCTCCGGTAAAACTGCGCGGATCGCTAGGGCCCTGGGCGGGTAACATTAAAAACGGCCCGCTTCCCACGCCCCACTTACCGAGAGTTTCACCAAATTCTTCCTCCTGACGCTGCAATCCCATTGCCCCGGCAACATCGAAGAATCCCGCAACACCAACGGTCGAATTAATAACGAAGCGGGTAAAGCTATCGAAAGATGGGCCAACTTTACCTTGCAACAAATTATTTAACATATTGGCCGGTTCAGACAGGTTCTCCACCGCATTGGAAAGGCCGGTGCGGGCAAATCCTGGTACCACGGTAACATAGGTGGTTGCGGCGGGACGCAGCAAATACTTATCGAGGATTTCCCAGTTAAAGTCCCACACTACGCGGTTGACGCTTTCCAGCGGATCGCGCGGATCAGAGTAATCAGAGGGTACGGTGGCTGAATTAGCTGGTGCGTTGGCCTGCGCCTGCTGCTCGGCATTATTGCTAGCGCAGCCGGTGAGAAACAAAACGCCTGAGAAGAGTATAAATAACGAAAAGCGACGCATAGATAATGTCACATTAGTTCCTTGTTGATTACGATGGTTTGGTCGATAACTTTACCGTTTTCCACCGCAGCCTCCATCGTGCCTTCAAGATCGCCAGGTTGAGCAGGCGCTTCCTGATCCATTGAGATACGGGCAATCAGACGGGCTGTGGAAAGCTGGTCCAATGAATAATTGGGCGCCATGGCATTTTCGCTGGTTAACGTCACAGTTAACGGTAAATTGTCTAAGGGTAACCTTAACACCGCTGCGGGCATTCGGTTATCACTGTTAGCATCCTGGGCAAATACAAATAAAAACCCATTATCCGGCAGGTTGGATGCCAGCTCTTCACTGATCTCTACAGTCAGGTTAAAGCCGGTAACTGTCGCTTTCGCTGGTTGCTTACCATTTAAACTGGCCAGCCGTTCGGTTAATTGCATGGCGATAGGGCTGTCAGCAGGTAGCTTTCCCTCCAGCCTGGCAAGACTATCAGCCAATAGTACCTTATCGCCTAACCG
>JAYZXK010000346.1:0-7652 GCA_036141415.1 Pseudomonadota bacterium | reverse complement strand
GGGTCAACATCGGCAAACACCGGTGTCGAGCCAACAAAAGCCACAGCTTCTGCTGAAGCAAAAAAAGTAAAGGTAGGCACTATCACTGCATCGCCAGGGCCGATTCCCATGGCCATCAGTGCCAGTTGCAGCGCGTCAGTGCCATTGGCACAGGTGATGGCATGCTTTACGCCAACATAATGTGCTAACTGCTCTTCCAATTCGCTTACTTCAGGCCCCATAATGTACTGACCATGCTCAAGCACGGCGGCGATCCGTTTATCAATGCGATTTTTAGCAAACTCGTACTGAGCTTTAAGATCGATAAACTGCATTAGCTGTTTACCTTGCTGACCTGGCCGCCGGATAAACGATAAGTCACCTGCTGATGAGGACACACTGTCTTAGCATCACCAGACAAAGGCAAATCGAGGCGTTCGCCAAACTCACTCATCCAGCCGATTTGCCTGGCCGGTACGCCTACCATGAGTGCATAATCAGGCACATCACTCTGAATCACCGCACCGGCACCAACAAAAGCGTAACGGCCAATGGTAACACCACAGACAATAGTGCAGTTTGCTCCCAACGTAGCTCCGGTTTTTACCAGCGTATCGCGATATTCATCTTTTCGGGTAATGGCACTGCGCGGATTGTACACATTAGTAAAAACCATACTAGGGCCACAGAAGACGTCGTCCTCCAGGGTAACATTATCGTAAACCGAAACGTTGTTCTGAATTTTGCAATTATCACCGATGACAACCCGGTTACCCACAAACACATTTTGGCCCAATGAGCAGCCTTGGCCAATTTTGGCGCCGCTGCAGACATGCACAAAGTGCCAGATTCTGGAACCTTCACCTATTTGCGCTCCATCATCAACAATGGCAGATTCATGTATGGTGATATCAGCCATTCATTGCGTCCACGAAAGGATGAGCCAGTGAGGTATTAGAGGTGGTATCCCTGGTACGGATGTCTGCCACAATGTTGATACTGTTACGCGCCTCCTCCAGTCCAAATCCCACACCATCAATAATCTGTCGGTAGCTTTCGGTATGCAGATCGGTGAAACCATCGGAAAACTCTACTTCCTCTTTTCCCACGGTGATGGAGCGATAGGTGCGCTGTCCGGCAACCTTCACCGCTTCGGGAATATAATCGTAGTTCACCGATAAGAACCACCTTACCCTGGCGTGTTTTAGAAACAAAAACCCCGACGCCGTATCTACCTGATTTACATGCACCAGCGACTCATTCACCGCGCCGAAGATCCACGCCAGCATATCGAAAAAATGCACGCCAATATTAGAAGCAATCCCGCCTGATTTGGCGGTTTCGCCTTTCCATGAGCGGAAGTACCAGTTCCCCCTGCTGGTGAGATAAGTCAGATCGACTTCAAACACTTTATCAGGATTTGCCTGTAACTCCGCGGCCACTTTTCTTTTTAGTTCAATCAGGCTCGGGTGCAGACGCAGTTGCAAGATGGTATTGACCTTTTTGCCTGTGTCTTTTTCTATGGTTGCCAGCGCATCAATGTTTTTAGGGTTCAATACCAGCGGTTTTTCACAAATAGCATCCGCGCCACTGCGCAAAGCAAATCGAATGTGAGAGTCATGCAGGTAATTGGGCGAGGCGATACTGACATAGTTCACCTGATTGCCTTCACGCCGGCGCAGATCGATATGACGGTCAAAACGCTCAAATTCAGTAAAGAAATCAGCCTGGGGGAAATAGCGGTCAATAATGCCGACTGAGTCGTTTTTATCCAGCGCAGCCACCAGGTTATTGCCGGTTTCGCTGATAGCTTTCATATGACGTGGCGCGATATAACCAGCCGCCCCGATTAATGCAAAATTAAGCATCAAAGACATTCTCTTTTCGTTTTGCTACAACCGCAAATCAGATTCGGCGGCAGGCAACATATGTTTTAAGTCATAAATAACAGATTTGGATTTTACGAACTGTTTGATATTACCAACGATTTCCCGACAATTATCATGTCCTACTGCAAGCACTACCGCATCATAGCTTGCTGGTTGCGGGTGCTCGACCAGCGAAATACCAAATTCGGCTTCAGTATCGGCGTTACTCACCCAGGGGTCGAACACGTCTACATTGACATCAAAGTCTTTGAGTTCCCGAATGATGTCGATAACTTTTGAATTACGGATGTCCGGGCAATTTTCCTTAAACGCCATCCCCAGCACCAGTACCCGCGAACCGTTAACTTTAATGTCGGTGTTAATCATCTTTTTGATCAACTGAGTTACCACATAATGGGCCATATTGTCATTTAAGCGGCGTCCGGCCAGGATCATTTCAGGGTTGTAGCCTATCGCTTTGGCTTTGTAGGTAAGATAATAAGGGTCCACTCCGATACAGTGCCCCCCTACCAGCCCGGGTCTGAATGGCAGAAAGTTCCACTTTGTACCGGCCGCTTTTAATACCTCTTCGGTATCTATGCCCATTTTATTAAAAATGATCGCCAGTTCGTTTATCAGCGCAATGTTAACATCACGCTGGGTGTTTTCGATAACTTTTGCTGCTTCAGCGACTTTGATAGAACTGGCCCGGTATGTCCCCGCAGTAATTATCGAAGCATACAAGGCATCAATTTCCTCTGCTACCTCGGGTGTAGAGCCTGATGTCACTTTAAGGATATCCGCTAGACGATGTTGCTTATCACCCGGGTTAATCCTTTCCGGACTGTAACCCACATAAAAGTCCTGATTGAACACCAACCCGGACAGCGCCTCAAGTCTGGGCACGCAAACCTCTTCAGTGGCGCCCGGGTAAACGGTCGATTCAAAAATAACAATATCGCCGTATTTAAGCACGCTACCCAGGGTGGTACAGGCGCTTAGCAAGGGTGAGAAGTCTGGCTTTTTGTGATTATCAACCGGTGTTGGTACGGTGACAATATAAATGCTGGCCTCTGACAGGTCGTTAAGTGAGGTAGAAAAAGTCAGCCCACTGGCCTGTTGAAGCTCAGCGAAGCTCACCTCGTTGGTGCGGTCTTTACCGTCCTGTAATTCATGAATACGTTGTTGGGAAACGTCAAAACCAATCACCTCCCGAGTTTTACCAAACTCGACAGCAAGAGGAAGCCCGACATATCCCAAACCAATAATTCCTAACTTCTTCATTATTAACCCTAGGCGTTTGGGAGTAAATTAGCAACGCCCGAATAGCAAGCTTCTTCCTCATGAAGAAAATCCAGATCAAAGCCGGCATTGGCTAACATATCAATGAATTCAGATTTGCTGTAACGGTACGCATTGGATGGTGAGTACCAATCGAAATTGGTTGAGTTTGAGATTTCTTCGCCCAATTCAGGGTTCCAAAAACACTTAATAAAATTCCAGTAAATGAAGCGCTGCAAATCCTGCTTGCCGCCCTTGATACCCAGCACCGGGATATCAGGAAAGTCCAGCTCAATATGCAACTCTGAAAGTTTGCGGCCCAACTCAGTTAGTTGTACAGAAAACTCGAGCTTTTCCTGGTAACTCAGTTCTTTTGTTTTTTCTCGGAAATGCGTATCGAGCAACTCTCTGGGTAACGCCTTTTTACGATAAACATAAACCGCCAGCTTGCCTGCCGGATTAAGAATGCGATTAAATTCTGCCAGCGTATTCTCTGGTACCTCCGTGTGTTGCAGTACCTGATCGCAACTCACGTAATCTATTACGTTGTCCTTCAGTCCGGTATCAGCAATGTCTCCACGGACGAACAAAAGATTTTCATGAGTCTGAAAATATTCACTTGAAATGTATACACTTTCTGAAAAATCCATACCGATTACAGTTGCATGAGGCGCCAACTCGGCAAACCAGGCAGCCTTGTATCCAAGACCGCAACCAGCATCCAATATCACCTGTTTATCTGTTAAAAAACTTTTCAAGTTCGCTTCCGTTTTAAACCCATAAAGCTCTAGATACCAACGCTTTTGCATCGCCCAGGCTTTTTTCTTCTCTTCTATTTCATCAACCATTTTCCATTGCAGGCTATAAGACTCATTATTCTGAGATTGATTTTCGTGTTCGCTGCTATCAGTGACAATAATCAGATTGGATTTGAGATGCTGGACTTCGTTACTAAACAGATGAGAAATGTTCATTACCATACACTAAAAATGGGTATTTAAAGGTTTATCGGTCACAATTGATAAACCTTAACAATTGCGCCCGAATATTTCATTCTATGATAATTATGATAGTTTTAACGCAAGTTTTCAGACATTTCTGCGGAACTGCGTATTTCTGAGGTAGTCTCAGGGAAAAACTTTAATCACAACCCTATTCTCACAACCGCTAAAGGTGAATAGTTTATAGCCGTATCATGAAACGTTTTTCACAATTATGGATTTCAGGAAGTCGCTTTGAACAAACTTTGAAACCTGCTTTTTGTTGGAACGACAAAACGCCAAGCCAAAAAACGCTACTACCAGTAGCAAGGCGCGATAAATAAAGCGGGCTTTGGTTTTACACCAGGCAAAGAGACGATAATATGGCCGCGCTTGTTTCGCTGCAGTTGGGGTGCTTTGAGGTGTTTCAGTCTCGTCGACAACGGGTATAAAGTTAGCGATACCGTTATTAACCCTAAATGTCGTAGCACCATCTTGTGAACAATAGCCATCATCCACCCTCACAACTGCTTCACTGCTACCGGGCATTGTATAAGCCACCTCGTTCACTACCTCATCACTTTGTGGCTTCTTAACTATATATTTAACCTGGTCACACAGCATAAAAGCAAGTCTGGCATTATTCTCAATACCTGATACAAAATGTGCCAGTCTTGCCAGACGCAAAGGCCCAAGTAAATGCTGGAAAACGGGTAAGGACTTATATAGTGCGCCATCCCAAAAATACTGAGTGAGCGTTAGGTTAGCGTCTTCACAATAGTGCTTAAATTCCGCCAGACTTGGCGCTTCATCTTTATAATTGCCAGGCCTTGTGCGGTACTTCTTAAGAAATGGCAGGCATTTAGTTACAATGACCATCATAGATTCGTATTTGTCATTATTTAGAGCATAAGACTCTTCGTTTTCTGTGGTTATGACAGCCAAACCACCGGGTTTCAAGACTCGCTGCACCTCCTGCATCATGACGTCTGGTTTTGCTACGTGTTCAATGACCTCACGCGAGATAATACGGTCAAAGCAAGCGTCGGGAAAAGGCAATAGTTCAGCCACGGCCTGAGCAAACTGGCTGGGTGATTTGCTGGCAATTGCTCTGGCGATCATTTCATAGGAAATATCAATACTCCATAATTGCGTATTCGGGTATAAATGCTTAATATTTTTTTCATCTGAACCGCCACCACAGCCTAAGATCAGTATTTTTTGGCCATCTTCCAGTGCAGCATTGTCATAGATATGCGAAGAGAAGCGACGATACATATAATTGTAATATTCATCGGCATTAACACCGCGTTGCCAATCCAGCTTATATACGTCCTCTAAAGGAAAACGTAAACCATTATCACCGGCAATTTGCTTTGCATATAACTGCTCAAAGCCTTCAGCATGGTTTTTAAAATTGACATTCAAATTTGATGGCATTGCAGCATTCGACGGCATTCCTGGCTCTCCAGTTAATGGGCAATAAGTTGGGCTGGCTATTATCAGCACCAATGCAATAGTGCACTAATAAACAAAGTGTTCGGTTATACGGTTTCAATAACTTTATCGTCATAACCGCAAATTCCTTGAATATTGGCGCCCAATATATGAAAGCAACCTATCTTCAGTATTACTAAGGCTGCTTTAAGTGCTATCCGTTTTAGCTACTTGGAACTATCCTTCTCATCAGAGAAGTAATGGAGTTCAACGTCACCCTCAGTATCAATAACGACGGTACCGATACGCTTTGCCGGCACCCCGCCGACGATACTGTTATCGGGAAAAGACTTCGTCACCACGCTATTCGCTGCAACCAAGCAGTGCTTACCTAAGCGGACGCCTTTTGTGATGACGCAACCGGTTGCTACAAAACAAAAATCTCCGATAGATGTCGCTGCATATTCGTACTCAGCCTTTCCGCCAGACAGTGCCCATCGTACAGAATCATGTGTAAGAATATGACAAGCAGCTGATATTGAACAATTCTTCCCAATAGTCAGGCCGACCTCTCCACCATCAAGTGAACAAAAGGGGCCTATCCAGGTGTTCAGGCCGATATCGACGTTACCGTGTAGCGTCGTAGAATCGTAGATAGTTACGTTGCGATCTTCGCCACACCATAACCTGCCTTTTTCTTTCCAGCACACCACGTTTTCCATCAGCGGATTCATCCGTCTGAAGCGACTCATACTTTCTTGCTGAGTTTGTTGATAAAACTGCTTAAACAATTTTGGCTCATAACCGGAATCAGACACCGACTTACTCCTGTTCATAATCTATAACGCAGTGCTTCTGCGCTATGCAGGAAAATCCATTGCTGGACTACTTGTTAAAGCTTCTACTTCAGCGTCCCGTCGACTCATACCTGCTAAACGGTTACGAGTCATTCTTTCTCCGACTTTTAACCCTCCAGCGAATAGAGTAACTACGGGCAAAAACCCTAATCGATAGAGTTGATAACTCATAAAACCACCAGGGGCAATCCGCTTAGGAGAATAAGCAATGTTGCATTTTTCCAGAGCCTGGACATCAATACCGCCCGAGATCACCCCGAGTTTGATGTGAGGATTTATCGCTTGTACCGTCTCAAAACTTAAGAATCCGTGCTTTCCTAATATTTCTGTATGAAGTTGTTGTTCAGCTAGGATAATAAATGAATATTCATGGCCGTGCTGCTCAAAATGAGTAGTCAGTTCTGCATATGAATGCTCGCACTCTTGCGTGCAGCCAATGCGAGTAACGGGTATGCCAACCTTTGACATATACGCTTTCATTGGCCCTGCAAATATATCCGGGCTGCCGAGTAACAACACTTTGCCACAATCGTAACCCAGTTCAAATATTAGCTTTAGTGCTAGCAGGCCGTTAAAAGGCAGCATGTCCACAGGTGGCTCATGTTCATTAGTTCCAAGTGTAGCAATATCGTAATCGCGACAAGCCTGAAGATCAAAATCAACCTCTCTCACTTCCCAGGTTTCCCACATTAAAGGCAAAGATGCCGTGGGCTTAAGTTGTTTAATCAAATCATTGTCAATAGGTCTTACAAAATTACTATTTGTGACAATATCCGACTTTCTGAGCCTACGATGGTCTCGAAAATTGAAGATTTCAAACTTCTTAGCAAAGCCTAGTTTCTCTGCAAGCTCTAAATTGCTTTGCTTGACCTGCTCAAAGCTGGCATAACTACTGTCTGTTGATTGCGCGTAAACTCTCTCTGCACCAGCCATAAGAGCTACAAAAGGATTAAATAGATATGCCCCTGATGCGGCTTCGGTGTATACCGTCAGCCCTGACAGATCTAAATTTAAAGTGTCTATCAGTGATTTTATCTGTGACTTTTGGAGTTCGTTCATGTTTAGGGTACTGCGTACAAAACTGTTTCATCATTTGAAGAAGAGTACTTTCTCAAATAGAAGCGTTGGTAATTGAACTTTTCCGACAACAATTCTAACGCTTGTCGTAAATGTTCAGGTCGATGATAAACAGATAGAGCTATGACGGGCTTTGAATGCTGCAATGTGCTTTCTGCACCATGTAACACTTC
>JAYZXK010000345.1:0-5808 GCA_036141415.1 Pseudomonadota bacterium | reverse complement strand
GATGGCATCAAATTGATAGTTGGGTTTAGCTGTTTTCTTTTTGGTTGTCATAATTGTGCGCTGTTCAACTTGCGTTAAGTGAATGAGTGGGAGATATCAAAATTATAGTAGCAAAAAATACTGATATGTTTAGGATTTTCTGCCGGACTATCGCCCTGAAGGGGTTTCCCTTCAGGTAAATGGATTTTCCGCGATCTTATCTTTGGCTATTCGCTCTGCCAGTTTAGGGGCTGAACGGAATGTCAGCTCGAAAGTGGTACCCACGCCGGCTGATGGTTCAACCATTATGTCACCGCAAAAGTTTTGACGAAGTTTGGGAAAGATCAAGTCAGGAAAAAAGAAGTTAGCGGAAAGTATAATGTGCAGAAAGTGGTGGTGGGGATAAACCCACCACGGATAACGCAGAGAACGTACTAGCTAAAAGCAAATTCCATCTGGCTCAGCTTAAGCCATTTTTCTTTTTGTAGTAGCAAGGATTGCTTCAGCTCTTTGTATTTAAAGTCGAGCTCCAGTCGTTCCATGCTTTTCAGCAGGTGTTTTTTGCGCAACGCCATAATACGCTTTTTAGTGGTGTAGTAGTCGGTCATCTTCTGCATCAGCACATCATATTCGTGTTGCAGGGTTTGCATCACTTCTTCTGCGTTAGGCAGTTTAGATACCTTCTGGCTGGCATATTTTAATTGCATCGCCAGACGTGCTTTTTCAATACGCTCTTCGGGGCAGGTACGCAGGTTTTTAGTTAATCCCACATAAGACAGCCCTTTAATCAACCATTTGGTTGGATCGTACTGGTACCACTTAATGCCGTTGCGGTAATCGTATTCAAAAATGTGGTGGTAGTTATGATACCCCTCACCAAAGGTGAACAGAGCGATAACGCCGTTGTCCCGGGCGGTATTGGTATCGGTGTAAGGACGGCTGCCCCAGATGTGCGCCAGGGAATTGATAAAGAAGGTTACATGGTGAACCATGACCAAACGAAATACACCGGCAATCAGGATCATGCTCAGTATGTCACCATTGATCCAGCCAAGTAACGCCGTTATCCCAAAGTTTGCCGCTAACACGATAGCCAGATAGTGATTGTGTTGCCACATGACCACTTTATCTTTGAGCAGATCTTTACAGTTACGGTAATCACCATAACTCTCGGCCTGATATTCGCGCAGCATCCAGCCCATGTGTGAAAACCAGAAACCTTTTTTAGCCGAATACGGATCTTTGTCGTTCACATCAACATGGCGATGGTGTACCCGGTGATCTGACGACCAGTGCAAAATACTGTTTTGTAGTGCCATGGCGCCGCCAATGGCCAAGAAGACTTTTACAACAGGGTGAGCCTCATAGGTTTTATGCGCCCACAAGCGGTGGTAACCGGCCGTAATCGACATGCCAGTAACAAAAAACAGCACAATAGTAGTGATGATCTCAGTGGTATCAAATCCGTATGAGAATGCCCAGAATGGAACTCCTACAAATGCGATAAGTCCGGTCACCACAAAGACCAGCACATTAGTAATGATTAAACGTGGCTTATTCATTGATTTCTATCTCAGCTTACAACTGTACGCTAATTTAGCTTTAAAAGAGGTGTTTCGCAAGGGAAATACCGTTAAGATTAGTCTTAAGAATAAGCCATAGGTATCAGTCGGGGACAGTCGTTGAGCCGTCAGGAACAAAAACAAAAAACCAGGCAAAATATAATAGCCGGGGCATTTCAGTTACTTAACGAAAATCGTACCTTGTCGGCCATCAGTTTGCGGGAAGTCGCCCGGGAAGCGGGTATTGCGCCGACGTCTTTTTACCGTCACTTTAAGGATATGGACGAACTGGGGTTGACCCTGGTTGACGAAGCCGGCTTAGCCTTGCGCCAGTTAATGCGTCAGGCCCGTCGACGGATTGCTTCTGGTGGTGGCGTTATTGATACGTCGGTGGATACCTTTATGGAGTTTATCTCTGCCAACAGTAACGTCTTTCGTTTGTTGCTGCGCGAGCATACCGGCACGTCGGCCGCTTATCGGTTGGCGGTGTCTCGTGAAATCCAGCACTTTACCGACGAGCTGAGCGACTACATCATTGAACAGCTGCGCATTCCCCATGACATTGCCGTGTTGCAGGCAGAAAGCATGGTACGGCTGGTGTTTAGTGCTGGCGCCGATGCCCTGGAAGCCGACACCATTCTGAAAAATGACATCAGCGACAGGCTCAAGCGCCAGTTACGGTTTATTCAGCTAGGCAGTCTGGCCTACTGGCAAACCATGCCAGAGGCCCAAACACAAAAGTCTTAAGCTTTGCGGGTAAGCAACACACCTGATTCCATGTGCTCGGTGAACGGGAACTGATCAAACAAGGCAGCCCGGCTTACTTCATGGGTTGCTGATAGCGCTTCAAGGTTATCAACCAGCGTGTGCGGGTTACACGATATATAGATAATGTTGTCAAACTGACTGATCATTTGTGTGGTGGCGGGATCCAGTCCCGCTCGAGGCGGATCTACCAGCACGGTATTAAATTGTCGCTCAGCCAGCTCAATGCCTTTTAACCGTTCAAACTGGCGTTTACCGGCCAGGGCCTCAACAAACTCCTCAGCAGATAGCCGGGCAATCTGGACATTATCAATCTGGTTGACTGCAATATTAAACTGCGCTGCTTCAACAGAAGGCTTGGCTATTTCTGTGCCCACTACATGATTAAAGTGCGCGGCCAGCGGAATAGAAAAATTCCCTGCGCCACAATAAAGCTCCAGTAAATCGCCGGTTAACCCCTGGCTTTGCGCAATCGCCCATTCAATCATATGAGTATTCACATAGGCGTTAGGTTGAGTAAAGCTGTTTTCGATATGTTTAAACTGGTAGGTTTTGCCATCGGCAGGCAACTCTTCAATAATAAAGTCGTCACCCAGGATGACCTTTTGCTTGCGGGCACGGCCGATAACGCTGACCTTAAACTCTTTATTCAATTCGGTACGCAGTGCTTCGGCCTGCGCCTGCCATTCGTCATCTAACTGGCGATGGTATAACAGGCTGATTACACACTCCTGCGATAAGCCGCTGAGAAAATCGACCTGAAACAACTTTTTGCGCAGCACTGCGTTGGGTTTTACCAGCTCAATAATACGCTTCATTAACGCATTAATGGTTTCTGAAGCCGCTGGGAATTCATCTACCCGGTAGGGGGTCTTGGTTTCTTTATTAAACATAATGTAATAAAGGTCATCACCGTCATGCCATACGCGGAATTCAGCGCGCATGCGGTAATGTTGCTCAGGCGACGGGTAAACATCTAATGCCTGTTTATAAAAAGGACTCAGCAGCGACGTTAAGGTGTCGACTTTTGCCTGAAGCTGGTCCTGATAGGTGATGGTAGTAGTTGGTGCTGTGCTCATTTTGTTCCCCGTACCGCATTTGCAGCGGCATTGTAGAGACTTTTCAAAAAACTTCCAATGTAGCGGCGTTAAGCTAATTATGTATTAAAATTAAACAATCCTCATTAACTGCCGATAACTATAGTGAGGTGTGAGAGGATAAGATTATGAGTGTGGATTCAATTCCTGCTGCAAAAGGCGGCCAGGCGAGCGTTGAAAAGCCGGACGTTGCCCTTAAAAAGCAGCTTCAACAAGAAGGCTTGCGTCAGGCACGCGAGTTTCAACAAAGTAGTCAGGCAACACAAGTGACTGTGTCTCAAACCCGGGTGGGCAGTACCGTACTGGTGAGCTCCCTGGAACAGGAAGTTGTGTTAAATGAAAGACGCTTCGATAACCAACAGTTCGACAAGGCTGAGGAAAACAAGTCTGCCTTTGACTTTGAGAAGGTCGCTTCTAATGTGCTGAAGTTTGTCGGCGGTGTTGTGCGTGGTGCGGCGAAAAGTGGTGCAGATGAAGCGCAGCTTACCGATCTTCTTGGTCAGGCCCGTTCCGGAGTGGCCAAGGGCATTGCGCTGGCAGAAAAAGACCTGGCCGGGTTTATGAACCCGGAGATCACCGATGGTATTCGCAACAGTAAAGAAGCCATCGGCGAAGGTATCGATAACATCGAGAAAGAAGTCTTATCGCCGTTTCGGGGTACCATGGAAGTCGGCGCATCGTTATCTGCTCAGTATGCCCAGTCACAGTCAGGCGGGTTAAAGATTACCACCAAAGACGGTGACGAGGTAGAAATCAACTTTGGTCAGTCGCGACAGTATCAGTACAGTGCCAGCGAAAGGATAACGTCGTCGGCCAATAGTAATGGTGATACGAATGCTCCTGCGGCAACACAAAGTGATGTTGTTGCCCAGCGTTCACTAAATGTACAGTTCTCAGAATACCGTGGTATCAGTTTTTCTGTGCAGGGCGAACTGGACGATGATGAACTCGGCGCTATCTCTGATTTGGTTAAGCAAATCACTGATGTCAGCAAATCATTCTTTAAGGGTGATTTGGATACTGCGCTGGAAAAAGCCCTGAACCTGGGATACGACGAAAGTGAACTGGCGGGTTTTGCATTAAAGCTTAACAGTCGTGAAGTTGTCAGCGAAAAGATCTCGGCTTATAAAGAAGTCAGTGATGGGGATTCATCAGAGCTCAAAAAATACATGCGTCCTATTAAAGAATACATGGATGAGCTGAAGTCATTAAATCAGTTACTCGATACGACGTTAAAAGACGGTGAGGGTTATAAAGAGTTGGTCACCGGTGTTATTAATCAGATGAAAGAGGTGCATGTACCGGATGTGCTTTCGGCGATAAACCGCTTCCATTTATTCAATGGGCGTATCAACGCACTTAAAGCTGAATAGAAAAAAGGCCCCTTAATAGGGGCCTGCTTATATGGGTTAGTCAGTGACTTTGTCTTTAGCCGGTCGGACCTTCAAAGTACGGTCCTGAAATACCGAATCATTAAACTGACCGATAATGGCCTCCACGTCACCGTCGATGACTTCGATAAAACCATATCCTTTACGCTTACCGGTTTTCTTATCCTTCATTAACCGTACCGATTGAATACGAATGTGATCTTCAAAGTAAGCTTTTACTGCTGCTTCATTGGCTTTGTAGGGAAGGTTACCTACATATAATGTAGAAACGTTATCAGACGAAGAGTCGGCGCTGTGGTTAGTGGTGGGGGCAGAAGCCTGAGAATGGCTTTGCTTATTCGTCCCTATAAAAGAAGCTATCCATGGCGTAACAATACCACTAATCAAAAGAGACAAAGCAACCATGGTAGGTGCCTGCTCTTCAAATGAAACCTGCTGAGTAATTACAAATCCTAAAACAGCCAAAACCAGGCTGACTAAAAAACACTGCATTAAGCTGACTTTCATAATGCTACCTTAATAATTGTTATGAGAAAAAAGTGTCGGCTATCTAAATTTTACTCATTTATAACAAAATGAACAATATTGATTCACATATATAGACAAAAGAATAACTCTTCATATGCCTTTTGCTGTAAAAATAGACGCTTAACACCTATTTCGACAAAAAACCGTTAAAAAGACAAAAAAAGGCTTGATCAAAATAATCGGGTCTGTAGAATGCGCGCCAGTTTCGAGGGACACAGAGCAATAAGCGAAGACGTCCATCAACGCAAAAACTTAAAAATAAATTAAGAAAAAAGCATTGACATCGAAACTAAACAGCGTATTATACGCATCCCGCTTCGGCAGGTTCTGAAAGAACGCCGAAGCAGCAGAGCGAAGTTCTGCACTGTTCTTTAACAATTTATAACAAGACAATCTGTGTGGGCACTCATTAAGAGTGTCAACAACGACAATTCAAAATTTCGATATTTAATTGAAGAGTTTGATCATGGCTCAGATTGAACGCTG
>JAYZXK010000344.1:0-6757 GCA_036141415.1 Pseudomonadota bacterium | reverse complement strand
ATGACGCCCTGTATGCAGTAGCAGAAGAATCCGGCATCGGCTTTACGTCGCTGCCGGTCAACGAAGGCCTGCTCAAGCGTAAAATCGGCAAGTCACTGGAAGCGTTCAGTCGCGATGTGTCTGCGCCTGGCAATGAGTCGTACCTGTTCGTTATGGAAGATATTGTTACCGGCGAAGTCGTCGGTACAACCGGTATCGAAGCCGCAGTAGGCACTGACGATGCTTTTTACCACTACCATCTGGGTAAGGTGGTACACGCGTCCCGTGAACTCAATATCCATAACACGGTTGAGATCCTCACGTTCTGTAACGACTACACCGGCGTCAGCGAAATCTGCACGCTGTTCTTGCGGGAAAATGCCCGTAAGGGCGTGAATGGCCGGTTCTTATCCAAAGTACGTTTTTTGTTTATGGAAGAACACCGCGAGCGTTTCGCCGAAATCGTGATTGCCGAAATGCGCGGCGTCAGCGACGAAAATGGCCGCTCGCCATTCTGGGAGTGGCTCGAGGAGCACTTCTTCTCCATGGACTTCCCCACCGCAGATTACATGACCGGCATTGGTAATAAAGTTTTCATTGCCGAGCTTATGCCGAAATATCCGATTTACGTCAATCTGCTCAGTCAGGAAGCCCAGAACGTTATTGGCAAGGTTCATCAGAAAACCGAGCCGGCGCTGCGCTTACTGCAGGAAGAAGGCTTTAGTTGCCGCGGTTATGTCGACATTTTCGATGGTGGCCCAACGGTAGAAGCCCGCTTAAGTCACATCAATACCGCCCAGCGCAGCCGCCGTGCGACTGTGCATATTGACGACCAGTCGGCTGCCCAGGACGGCGAACTATGCTACATCATTAATACTAAAATCGCCGATTTCAGAGCGGTAGTTGCCGATGTCAGTTTTGATGAACAGACCGGCCAGGCAGTGCTTTCTCACAAAGCTGCGGCGTCGTTAGACGTGGAAGAAGGCGACTCAATTCGGTTCGCGAGCGTGAAACCCCGCAACTGATATCAATACACAATTACAACAGCATCAGGACAGAAATCATGCAACAAGCCATTCATTTTATTAATGGGCAGTGGGTTGCCGGAGAAGGTTCTCCAATTACTTCGGTCGACCCGACCAAAAATCAAACCTTCTGGCGCGGCCAGGCCGCCTCAGCTACACAGGTAGACAGCGCCCTCAACGCCGCCCGCGCGGCGCTTCCTCAGTGGTCGGCCAAAACCGTTGAAGAACGCCTGTCACTGATTAAAAAATTTGCCGAATTGCTGGGCGAAAACAAGCAACAACTGGCAGCACTGATTGCACAGGAAACCGGTAAGCCACTATGGGAAACCGCCACCGAAATTGGTGCCATGATTGGCAAGATTGCCATCTCAGAAAAAGCTTACTTCGTGCGTACCGGCACGGTAGAAAACCCAATGCCGGTGGGCAAGGCATTTATCCGCCATAAGCCCCACGGTGTCGTGGCGGTATTCGGCCCTTATAACTTCCCGGGTCACCTGCCTAATGGCCACATCGTGCCAGCGCTGATCGCCGGTAACACCGTAGTATTTAAACCCAGTGATTTAACCCCGGCAGTTGCTGAAGCAACCGTTAAGCTGTGGGAGCAGGCAGGTATTCCGGCAGGCGTACTTAACCTGGTTCAGGGTGAAGTGGAAACCGGCAAGGCGCTGGCTTCACATCCGCAAATCGATGGCCTGTTCTTTACCGGCAGCTCGCGCACCGGGAAAATCCTACATGAACAGTTTGCTGGCCATCCGGGTAAGATCCTGGCGCTGGAAATGGGTGGCAACAATCCGCTCATCGTTACCGAAGTAGCCGACACCAAGGCCGCCGTGCATGACATTATCCAGTCTGCGTTTGTCACCTCAGGACAGCGTTGCACCTGTGCCCGTCGCCTGTTTATCCCGGCTACTGCCGCTGGTGATGCGTTAGTGGATGCCCTGGTTAACGCAACCCGCAAGATTTCGGTGGGTCACTACGACGCTGAGCCACAGCCCTTTATGGGCGCTATGATTAGCGCCGCAGCAGCGAAGGGAATGGTAGCAGCCCAACAGCAACTGCTCGACGCCGGTGCCACAGCACTTGAGCCGCTTAAGCACCTTGACGAGCAAACTGGCCTGGTGACACCGGGGATCGTGGACGTAACCACTATTGCCGACACCATGGAAGATGAAGAACACTTTGGTCCGTTACTTAAGATCATTCGCTATACCGATTTTGATACCGCTATTGCTCAGGCCAACAACACTCGCTTTGGCCTATCGGCCGGACTGTTAAGCGACAGCGAAGCGGATTACCAGCATTTCTTTACTCACATCCGGGCCGGAATTGTAAACTGGAACCGTCCAATTACCGGCGCCAGCAGTGCCGCTCCCTTTGGTGGTATTGGTGAAAGTGGTAATCATCGCGCCAGTGCTTACTACGCGGCAGACTACTGCGCATACCCGGTTGCCTCAGTTGAGCTGGATAAAGTGACTTTACCCGGTACTCTGAGCCCTGGATTAGAATTAGAATAAGGACAGAAATTCGTTATGCATAAGACAACCGATAGCCTGTTTTCGGCGCTCTGGAACGATTACGTTAGTATTACCCCCAGTGCGCTGCGCATTCATAAGCTGCTGGCCGGTGAGGAAAACAGCCCGCAAATCGTTAACGACCATGTGGCGTTTCGTACCTTTGCGCTGGATAAAACCCGCCTCTCTCACCTGGCTGAGCATTTTCTGGCACTGGGTTACGAAGCGAAGGGCGACTACGACTTTAAAGCGAAAAAAGTCACCGCCCAGCACTTCGAACACCCGGATCCAACGGTGCCTAAAGTGTTTATCAGTGAGCTGCGCGTACATGAGTTCTCTGCCGAAACACAGCGTATTATCCATGCGCTGGTAGAACAAATGCCTGCCAGTGTAGTAGCGGCCGAAAACTTTCTTTACTCTGGCCGTCACTGGCAGCTTTCCACCCAGGAATATCAATCACTGATCAGTGAATCTGAATATGCCGGCTGGCTGGCCGCCTGGGGCTTTAGGGCTAATCACTTTACCGTGAGTGTTAATCACCTGAACAACATCGACACTTTGGCAGATGTAAACACCCTGCTGAAAGAAGCCGGTTTTGTGCTAAATACTTCAGGCGGTGAAATCAAAGGTGGTGAGTCTGTCTACCTGGCGCAGTCATCAACTATGGCTGATGAGTACAACCTGGCATTCAGCGATGGCAGCCTTAAGATACCCAGCTGCTTTTATGAATTTGCCCAGCGTTACACTATGCCGAATGGCAAGCTATATCAGGGTTTTGTGGAAGCGTCTGCGGATAAAATTTTCGAAAGCACTAACGCGCGCTAATCCTTTAAAACATAGCCGGGAACTTGTTCCCGGTTATGTTTACTTAACCATACGCCAGCCCTGGGTATGCTTATGTATAAACTGATCGTAAGGCAGCGGCTTTTCAAACAGAAACCCCTGATAAGCATTAATACCTATATTTTCCAGTAGTGGCAGGTAAGCAGCATTATCCACCCCTTCAATAATGACCTCCAGGCGTAAGCTGTCGAGCATTTTAAAAATCCCATTTAATAGCGAACGCGCCCGTTTGGAACCATCTATTCCTTTTACCAGGCTGCGATCGAGCTTTATCACATCAAAATCGAACTTGCGCAAATAGCTAAGCGATGAAAAGCCAGAACCAAAGTCATCCAGTGCGAGAACAAAGCCATGGGCTTTTAACGCCCCCAACCCTTTAACCGCGGCCGCTTCATCCTGGATAAAAATAGACTCGGTAATTTCGATTTGCACCAACTCAGGCAACACAAAGTGCTCTGCACAAATAGCCGCGGCATCATCCGCAAAGGAGGCACTCAATAACTGATTCGCACTGATGTTTACCGACAATGGCAGACTGATATGCTCAGTCTCCAGCATGCTAATATACTCACAGGCGGATTCCAGGGCGAACAGGCCAATATCGGTATCTAATCCGTGCTGTTCAGCCAACGGGATAAATATTCCTGGACTAACGATGCCGTGCAAAGGCGAAAACCAGCGACATAACAACTCTGCACCAATCAGACTGCCCGCCACATTGAATTTACCCTGCAGGTAGAAATCCAAACCACGGTTGCGAATAGTCCGCCGCAAGTCACTGAGTAAAGAAACCTGTTCCTTCACATGTTCAGTGAGACCATCGTGGTATTCAAATATTCGACCCTTACCACTGGTTTTAGCCCGGTACATAGCCACATCAGCGTTTTGAATAATCGAATCGATGCTGTCACCATCATCAGGATACGAGGCTAAACCGATACTGGCCGACAAGGTAAGTTCGGTTTTACCACTCCTGAACGTTTGCTTTTCCAGCAATTCAATCGCTTTGTTATTAAGCTGGTAGAAAGCCTGTTTGTCTAAACCTGTGCAGGCAATAATAAACTCGTCGCCGCCCCAGCGGGTGACTATTGCAGAAGAGGGAAACGTATTACTCAGCAAGCTCGCTACAATCTGTAAACACTCATCTCCCAGTTCGTGACCAGCAATATCATTAACTTGTTTAAAGCCATCCAGGTCGATGAAAGACAATTCGAAGTGGTGTTGCTCAGCCACCAGCTCCTCCAGTGCACTGCGCAAACCTAAGCGATTCTTCAGGCCGGTAAGATCGTCATGATTAGCCAGCACGCGAAGTTGTTGTTCATTTTTCTTGCGTTCACTGATATCACGTAAGGTAGCAATTAAGTAGGAAGAATTTTGGTGCCTCGATTCGAATACTGCCAGTGAAACGTCAACCGCAATAGCCTCATCATCCCGGGTAGTAAGTTCGGTTTCAAACCTTTCCTGCCGGGTCTGATTAATTCGCTCCAGCGGTTCCTGAGCATCTCTTAGAAAACAATCCAGCCGCAGCTTTTCGACAGTCTCAGTATCACCGAGCCTGGCTAATCGCCTGAAAGCCTTGTTAGATTCAGTTATTTGCAGACTGGTAGATAATACCAGCATGGGTTCACGAGAACTGGAAAAAGCGGAAGCCATAAGCTGAAAGGATTGCTCGGCACGGTGCTCCCGGGTTTTATCCTTAGCCATTCCAACGATGAAGATGGCGGTACCGGTTTTATCACGCTCCAGTACCTTGCCACGGGCGCGGGTCCATTGGTAACCTCCTACCCCACGGATCCGGCAAATCAGTTCGATATCGTCGCTTTCTCCATTGACCGCCATAGACCAGTTTAGCTGCACCTGGGGTAGATCATCAGCATGGATCCTGCGCATCAGTGCGATGGCATTTTGTTTAACCTCGCGCAGCTGCTTCTGGTGTAAACCGAAAGAGCGAATGATGAAAGCATCTTCCTTAGCATGCCACTCAAAATAGCTCTCCTGGCTGGCCCATAGCGCCAGTTCAAGCTTTTCCTGGTCGCTACGACTTGTGGTCAGCGCATCATAAAGGGCCCGGCTCTTTTCTGTGAGCAGGGTTTCGGCTTGTTTTCTGGCCGCCTTTTCCCGCTCCAGTCGTCGGGTCAGACTGGCAACTCTGGCTGCGGGGGATGACATATTATTCACGATGTAATTAATTTAACGTCTATATGATAAGTGTGCGGTACTTCGGTTGGCGTTACATGATGCTCAACCCGTTGCGAGAAATACGCTGCTGCGCCATCAATAAGCCCCTCAGCCAGGGCGTAAAGATCGTGCATGGAATGATATTCCATCTTAATTGTCTCGGGAGTACGTTTGAGCACCTTAAACGAAGGCAGGTCGGCATCAGGGTACAACTTCCTTACCTGCACATGGATATCGTCATCCAGGCAATCGAGAATCTCCAGCACCGACTGACGGTTGGCCATCATCTCGGCATGACCTGCCGATAACACCGTGAACAGGTACTTGCCATAATCGTACAGTAAATCGTTCAGCGGCCGACCGGTCTTGTTGACCAGCACCACCATAATTTTTTGCAGCTCACTGAATGGATAATAACCCACCGCGGTAAAAGCACCGTCATTCTCCAGATTTGCCTCAACCAATACTTCGTCGGCAAACTCAGGCGAGATATTATCCTCGAGCATGTCTACCAGAGACGTGAATACAATGCCAAGCATAGCGACTCTCCCTAAATCCTATGGCGATTGGTATTAAGTGTAGAAGAAGTAGCTGAAAGCACACACAAATTGCCCGCTAAAACAGGATTTTTAAACTAAAGGTGATAGCACCGGGGAGACGTATTGCAGAAATGAGTGCGCCCTCTGAAGCGAGGGCGCCAAATAACAGTTAGATTTCGATGTCGATCTGGTCGACGCGCTGTAAACCGCGGGGGAGTTTATTACCGCGACGACCGCGCTCACCCTGGTAGTGTGCCAGATCCTCCGCGCTTAAAGTCATGCTCCGTTTACCAGCGGTAATTTTAACTGCTGCGCCTGCTGGAACGACCGCAAGCACTTTGACATACTCCTCGTGGGTTTGCGCTTTGGCCGATGGGATACTGATAAGCTTGTTACCCTTACCTTTACCCAGACTCGGCAAATCCCGCAATGGAAACAGCAACATGCGCCCTTCGTTTGAGATAGCCATGCACCAGTCAGTTTCCAGGTTATCCACCCGCTGCGGCGCGAGCACTTTGGCCCCCGTTGGCAGGTTAAGATAGGCTTTACCCGCTTTGTTTTTACTGATCATATCAGCAAAAGTGCCAACGAAGCCGTAGCCGGCGTCGGAGGCCATCAGATACTTTCCGTCATCTGCGCCCATTACTACATGGCTAAACTGCTCCCCGGCCACTACACTGAA
>JAYZXK010000343.1:0-8676 GCA_036141415.1 Pseudomonadota bacterium | reverse complement strand
AGTCTATTAACCCTTGCAAGCCAACTTCATAAAGGTTACGTGGTCTTTTAGGGCGGGCATAAAAAATGAGCTTGGGGATTGGGTTTTTGCTCGCCCTTGGCTTAAGCCGGTGTAATTGCAACTGAGGCTTAAAAGCGAATGACTGGTTTTTGTTGATGTAGTCATGCTTGATAAAAAAGTCTCTTAGTAACGAAGAGTTAAATACAGGGTAAAAGTTTTCGGCTTTAAAGCTTACAAGAGCTTTAGCATATTCATCTGACCATGGGGTAAAGCCGGGAGTAAAATCCTGGATAAAATAAATAAACTGCTTTTGTGCAAAGGCGTTGTTACTAAGAACACTCTGTATAAACAATGCAGTGTAGTACATTGTTGCAATGAAAATATCATTTTTACCCGGCGTACTGTGTTTAAATTCGCCAATAACCTGAATATCTTCTGGTTG
Organism: Pseudomonadota bacterium; assembly: GCA_036141415.1. Lineage (GTDB taxonomy): Bacteria > Pseudomonadota > Gammaproteobacteria > Enterobacterales > Alteromonadaceae > Alteromonas. The sequence goes on along the minus strand of JAYZXK010000343.1, from coordinate 8,234 downwards.
TAATGAGAAATTCAACTGGCCCGACAGCAGCGCAATGGCTTCTTCTTTTTCTTTTACTGAAAGTGAGTAGTCAAAAGTCGTAATGGTAATGGGGTAACCCAGATTGTTTACTTCTTTGATAAAAGCGAGTGCAGTAAAAATACCGCCAAAAATCACTTTTTTATCCAGTGATGGGATAAATATATTGAATCTAACCGGGCCATCAGCCAGCTCTTTAAAAACCACTTTTTCTGAGGGGGCGGGTATATAAGCATCTTCGAACTGCTGATTAAGCCGAATCGACGCGTGCTTTAATTTGCGCTGTATAGAGCGTTTAAATTGTTTCATTCATACTACTACTAAAAACAGAGTACACTAAAAAACTGATTAAATTATATTCAGTTAAAGGAAGGCAAAAAGCAACCTGTTATTAATTTTATCAACTGTAATAGTTAGCCTTTGTCACCAGAAAAGGCTCATTCCTTCCAGGATGACGGCACTTTTTTATCAATCAGTGATTCCAGTAAAGCCAAATCCTCTTTGAAATACGATTTGTACTCGGTGAGGTCGCGGCTGTTGTTTTGCTTTCTGGCAATCAGCTTATTTTTAAATGCGGTAAAAGCGGCAGTCTTTTTAAGTCTCAGTAATTTTAATCCCCATGGTCGCTTGTAGAGGTAATTTTGTATTCCGGTTAGCGCCCGGTTTAGTTTTGCGTTTTTGAAGGCAACGGATGAGGAATTAAAGTTCTTACCGAAACTCGGTGGCACAAAAGACGCGTCAACACCAATAAATTCGAATACTTCACTGAGTAAGCCCTGCGGATCGCTGGTGATCTGATCATAAAAAACAACTTTTACATTGTTTGAATCAACCAATTTAAATAAGTGTTGAAGTTGCTGGCCGTAAAGACTTTTGCTGAACGATCGGTGATTTTGTTTATACACATCATCGAGGCAGGAAATCTCACTTTCTAACGTTTCCCGTTCACGATAAAGATTGTAGGAACTTTCTGTTCTGGCGGCAGGTTCGCGCAAAATAATGATCAGTTTAGCTTGTGGGCAGTATTTGGCGATTCGCTCAATGGCGGCCGCATCAGACAGGTAGTCCGGCGTAAATTCGCCCTGAACTCTGCTGTGCTCACTAAACTTGGCGTAATAGCTGTCAATATCACTTTCGCTGCCCTGATCAAAAAAGTGTAGTTCCTTGCCGGGCATAAATATTTCCGGGTGTTCCCAGAAGCAGCTGGCCATCCAACTGGTGCCAGAGCGCTGGGCACCAATGCCGATGAAATCCGGACCTTTTTTTGTCATTTTGCAGGTACTCTTATTTTGCTAAATTCAGAAAGTAAAAATAGTATGCTTTTACATAGAGATATCGAAGAAGTTGAAGCAGATAACTATCGTCCTTAGCTTGCTTCAGCTTGCCCTGATAATACTGCCTGAACAGGCCAACCAATGGGTGCGGATCAAACTTGTCCCAGGGCTTTATGCCGGAAGAGTAATGCACAATCGTCGCGTTGTTCATTATATTTCTGTAATAACTTCGCTTGTCAGGGCTAAAGCGATGAATCTTGCGAATAAAAAATGTCTGAAAGTTAAATACTTCGCTTAACTGCACAAACTGCCCGTTAACCAGATGGTTAAAGACATCCTGATCGTGAAACATTAACTTGTTGCCACTTTGCTCAATGTAGTCATGCGCTTTTTGATAAAAGTTATCTTCGCGCATTTTGGCCAGATTTAACAATAAGATACCGGCATTAAAGTAAATCGCATCAGGGTCCATATCGAGCGCCGCCTGGCGGGTGGAGAATGGATTTTCCACGGCTGCTAAATAGTAGTCGTTCAGCTCGGTTTGCCAAAGGGGAGCCAGATCGCCGTTTACAATAATGTCGCCATCAAGATAAAGCACCTTACTCAGTTCCGGCAGTGCATTGATCAGTTCAAACTTTACAAAGGTGGCTTTAGACACATGATTCTTTGGTCCAACGCCGTCAACTACTACATTGGTGGGTCTGCAATGAATAGCCAGTTTGTCGGTTTCGACTGTCTTAAAGCGAGCCTGATTTTGTTCATTCAGGTCGTTGAACACCAGGTAGATATTAACGTTGCGATCGCCATTGGTGCGCGCAATTGAACGAATGACTGCCAGGATCTGCTCTACGTAATTGTTATCTAAACAAAAAGCAATATGCATTATGTCCATACTCACTAATTGTCCTTAGTGGGATAGGGCTTACTGAATTTAGCCAGTATAACCGCGTGATACAGCGTACTAAAAAACAATATTTTTAGGCTGGGCAGCAATGTCGCCAAAACACTGGGCGGCTTTTTACTGCGGTATTCTATTTTTTTATAATTTCGCTCAATGCCCAGTTTCGCGGCTTTAACATCCCAGCTCTTCATGCGATCCTGGAAACTAATGGCAGTGTCGATTTCTCTTACACCACCTTTGGCAATTTGATCGCGCGGGTTACAGCAGGGAATGATGTCGAAAATAGCGATTTTGTCCTGTGCGGTATCTAATTTGGCAATCAGATCGGAATACCAGTAATCAACACCAATGCCTGCTACCTCGGCATCGTAAACCTGCAAAAACTTCAGGAGCATATCGATATTAAATAACGGTGAATTAACTTCAACAAAGTTGGTATAACGCAGATAGCTAAACGGTCTGGCAAGATTAATGTAGTGGTTTACCTTACCTCTATGATGAAAGGCTAACTGCGATAACCACAGGTTCTCTTTGTCATGTAAGCTAAAGTGGCGATTGATATTCGCGGCAGTTAACAGCAGGTCGTCATCTAACACCAGTACCCGGTCGTATTGCTCAATCAGCTCCGGCCAGTTTTGATAGACCCACAGCAGGTTTGGAAATTTCGCCCCTTTGTGACAGGCAAAATAGTCGCTGAGTCCGGATAACTGTTGTTCTTTGCCCGACGCATAATAAACGCAAAACAGGTCAAAATCTCTTTGTCCGTTAGTCCACAGTGAGAGTGCCGATTTATTGCCCGCTGACGTAAATACTAAATTTTTCTTTGGGCGAACTGCTTGTTTCAGTAACTCGGCCAACGGCTACTCCTTTCATTAAATCCCACACAGATATTTGCACCGCGCAAACTCAGGCTCACCACGTATAGATGGCCCGTTAGTATATTAGTGAACCGTTTGTTGTACTGAAAAGGTTCAATTATTTAGCAGGTTGAAGCGTAAACCAGTTTTCTATAGGAATGCAAGGTGATATCGAAGCTGAGCCTGCCAAAAAGGGGGTCAGATGAGGTTAAACGCGATGAGGAAAGAAAATGAGCTGTGTAAGCTGGTATGCAGCGATGATGGCGCAACGCAGTACGCCATCGTCCTTGAGCTTACATGCGGCGCATATGGGCCAGGCACTCTACCTCAACCATGGCACCCATGGGCAGGCCGTCTACACCAAAGGCGCTGCGAGCCGGCAGAGTGCCTTTGGTCAAGAAGGTGGTATAAACAGCATTAAAATCGGGCCATTTGCTGATGTCGTCTATCATTACCGTGCACTTAAACACGTCTTCCATGCCAAGTCCCAGCGAGTTGAGTGCTTTTTTTACATTCAGCATTACCTGCTTCGACTGAGCCGTCATGGTGGCCGGCATCTCGCCATTTTCATCCAGCGGGATCTGGCCGGAAAGGTAAACAATATTATCTACCTGAGTGGCCAATGAATAAGGCGCGTTCTCGTTGGGGTGGGGAAAGTATTTTAGCTTTGCCAGCGCAAGCTGGCTAGAGCATATCAGTACTGCAATCAGGGTTAACTTAATTAAGTTCACCACAAACTCCTGTTTATCTGTCGTTAAATTATTTTTATACCAATCTATAGTTACGTAGAGACGATTAAACGACAAGTCCACCGTTTGCAGATCCGTTCAATTAACCACTTTTCACGCTCAGTTTCGGTTACCTTCGGCGCGTATGGGCGAGTGACTACAGTAAGAATGTCTCGGCTTCCCGGTTAACCACCGTGAGGGTAAAACCCGCCCAGTGTCTGGGGTGCTTAAATCGTGGGTGGCGCTGCATCTGCAGGCGCGCGTGGCGCAGGGCTTCGCTACTATTGCCGGTTGCTTTGAGGCCCTGATAAAAGTAACTCATAAATGCTGCGGTGGGTTTGTCTGCTACTTTCCAGCGGGTACTGAGCACAGAGTCGGCTCCCGCCGTTAATACACCGTAGCCCAGGCTATGCAGGCCGTCGTGGGCCATCATTTTACCCAGCGAGGTTTCGCAACCGCTGAGCACCACCAACTGATTATAAAAAGGCTCGCCCAACAACGCGCTCTGCGGTAGAAAGCCATTATTGACTGTTGATGATGTATTGGCCACTGCCAGGCCCACGATTGCGGGCTCTTCAGGGTTAAAATAACTGTGGGTGGCAATATGCAGCAAGGGCGACTCACGCAAATCTGTGCTTAACAGGGCCTGATGCGTGGCTTGCTCAGCCGAATAACGCTTAATCGGATATGCCGAGAAAAGCCTGGCAAGCTGGTCGCCTTCGCGTTTTGCCCAGGGCAGGGCGGGCAGCGTATTCCGCCAGCCTTTTTCTGCATTGTGTGTGCTTGAAGTAAAGGCGGGGGAGTCAAAAATGCCAACCGAAAAAGGCCCCTTAATGTTGCTGATAGAAGCCGTAAAATATTCCCGTAATGACGGGACTTGTCGCAGAGTATATCGCCCTCCCACAAACTGATTATCAGGCAGGCGCAGTTGGGCCATTGGCAACGAATAAAAGCGTCCGTCTGCTTGCCAGACAATATCAGTGAGCGTGCGGTTTTTAACCACCCACGGCGGAATAAAAGCGTTGGCCCGGGTATTACGATATGCCTGAATGATCTCAGCCCCGGATAACCCTTCTGGCAGCGCTGGCGGGCACTGAACAGGCGTTACCTGATGCTGCGATACCGTAATGGCCAGCACATAACACTGCTCGCTGGTGTGGGTGTACCGCAATACCACCTGGTTATTTTCTAGCGCAGCTTGCACGGCGGCCAGGGTAAGGGGATTATCGTTGACCTCGGGGTTATCAGATAAGTTGGGGTTAACCAGCCTCAACCACTGTTCTTTTACATTATCGAGTTGCTGTTGCAGTTGTTTTTTTTCGTTTTCAGCGGTGGCGTTTACCAGGTTACCTTCCAGTGCTAAACGCTGTTGCCACAGGCTTTCAAGCTGTGGTTGCTTAAGTAAACGCTGGTGTTCCCGGTCTTGGCGTTTATGCAAAAAAAGCTGGGTCTGATAAGTTTCCAGTAACGCCAGAGCTTGTTCGCTATTCGCTGTGGAAGGATTGCTAAGCAGTGTGTCGAGGTGGGTATCGTAAAAGGCTCGTACTTTATTAAACCAGTAAGGCCCCATTTGATAGGCGTCCAGTTCGCGCCCCAGTTGCAGGATAAGCTGATTTGCATTGCTGAAAGTGGCTGAAAGCGCGCTTTCGTTTTGTGGCTCGGTGGCTTTGAGCAACTGATACCGGAGTGAGGCCAGGGTAACTTGCTGCGGATCTTCCTCGACTACAAGGGCCGTGAGCTGCTCTATTTGCTTGGCCGCTTCAGGATAATCGCCGAGTCGAATACGGGTGTCAGTAAGGGCTATCAGGGCCTGGACATGCTCTGTTTTTTTAACAAGGCTATTTAGCGAATTGAGTGCTTTGTTCATTAGCGCGGTGGCACTGGCGGTCTCTTGGGTGTGCGCAAAAGCCTGAGCCTGCAGGGCATAGATTAACGGCAGGCGGTCGGGATGCAGGGATACTGCGTTGTGTTCTGCCTGTTCAAGTGCAGAAAGGGCGGCAGGCCAGCGTTTCTCAGCCATGGCAATTTTAGCTAACGCAATGTGTAAGTGGCTGATATCGTCATCGTAAACACTGCTCTGATTGAGCGTGAGGGTACGCTGATAGTAACGCTCGGCGGTCTCTGTATCGCCCAGATAACTATAACTGCTGGCTAAATTAGCCATGATCACGGCTTTGGTAATGGATGCATCGTCTTTATCAAGGTATTCGCCCGCCTCACGAAAGGTTTGCTGGGCCAGCTCCCAGCGACCAGACCATAAATAAACCAGGGCAAGATTGTTGATGAATTCCGCCAGACCCTGTGTATCACCGACTTGTTGTTTACTGTGAATGGCTTCATTCAGGTAACGGGCCGCGGCTACGTTGTCGTTGGCCAGCGACCAATAGGTTGCCAGGCCGTTATAAATATCAGGCAGCAGCTTTGTATAGCCTTGCTCGACAGCGTTAGAGTAGGCGTGCTCCAGTGAATATTTTCCGGCTTCCATCAGTGTTTGTGATGAGATTACCGAGCCATGCAGCAGGTTACTGAAACCCAGCGTGACAATCCGTTGGGTGGCAAGGTAATCATCGGCAGAGGGCGTGAGACCTGCCTGGTCGGGTATTACTGGCACTGAGGTTGGTTGCCAATCGGCTGGCTCTACTACGGTTGCAGCATGTGCCAGAGCGTTTTCAAACTGTTCGGGTAGCAGTGCCATACCTGCATGGCTGGCATCGGCAAAATGGTAAATGTCAAAATTAGCCGACATGGCAAGCGCTGCCAACTGCCAGCAGGAATAGCTGCCTTCGGCAGGCGCAAGCAGCGCTGCAGCCTGTTCGGAATTTCCTTCAGTGAGGTATTGGCGGGCGAGTAATGTAGTGATAAAACAGGCCGTTTCAGCGTCGCTCTGGCGGGCAATTTGTTCGGTAAGTATCGACGAGGAGATCGGGGCGGAGTAGGCAGCAGAGAACCCGATGAGCCAGTCCCACAGGGGCGTTAGCGGTTGCGTATACACCGTAAACTCAGTGGCGGTGACTGAGGGCTCGCCGTTACTATTGACCACAATGGTTATAGCAAGTTGTTCATCGGTTCCAGGCTCAATGGCGGCGAGATGAGTATGAGCATAATGACTGTATGCCGGGCTGTCAGTGGTATCGGCAAGGGTAATGTTAAATGCCGAGTCGGGTGATTCAACAATGATCACCTCATTCGCTGCGGCGGAAACCGTAAACTGAAACGCTTCGGCCACAGCTCGCTGCCCGGCAATCGTTGCCAGGCACATAAGGAGTAATCCTAATGTTAGCGAGCGGCGAATACGTTCCATGTGATGCCGGTATTAATGGTTTTTCCAGGCGTAGGCCGGTGCATTTTTAACGGTAACCCGACTGCCATTTTCTTCTTTGTTCCAGTGACTGGCGGTGGTGTATTTGGGCGTGCCATCGGTATCAACCGAGTATTTTATGGTGAAATACACATCGGTGTATTTTTCTTTAAAAGCCGGCGCACCAGCGGGATACCCGCCGTCTTTCACTATCGATAAATTGTTGGAGCAGAGCATATCCGGATCGTCGGTGGGAAAGAACTTTGCCTTACTGAGTAGCTTAGCGGTAAGCGTAGGCCAGGTACCCCGTGATTTGACAATGGTAATGGTGACCAGAAAAGCCGAGCCAAGCACCGGCGTAAACACCTGGGTGCGCATTTTCAGAGCGTTGTCGTTGTAGTCGCGCTGACCTTTAGGCAGGTAAGGGCGAAATTCAGGGGCCCAGTTGTCGCGGTTATAATCTGATACCCAGCCTTTGGGAACATACCATTTACTTGCTGCCTGGTTACTCATCACTTTGACTCCTTGTGGTTAAAAACGTGGTGATGTCGGCCATGGTGTGAAGCGATTTGCCTAAGCACGTAAAGGCCTGATGTATTGTTGTTGTTAATTTGTCAGCCAGTTGTGCCGGGCTGTCCTGCTCGCTGATGCGGTAGCACTCAAACATGGCGCTGCGCAATACGTCGCAGTTAATAGCGCTGGCAATCAGTCCTAGTTTAAATTGATTGTTGTCGGGGTAGTCGGTCAGGTTTTCCTGCAACGTGTAAAGCCACAGTGGGGTACGTTGTTGCTCCTGTAACACGGCCAGTAGCGCATAAATAAAATCGGTTTCCTGTCCGGGCGAGGTTACTTTTAGCCTGCGTTGGCTTAAGCGCTGCTCAAAATGCTCGGCGAACGGCTTAAAGCGCGGCTTGGTGGTTATTTCCCGCAGAATAGACTCGGCACTGCTCAGGCCAAGTTTAACGCCGGCCAGTAGGTTTAACTGGGCAATATTGCGTCCGGCTCTGGGGTTGGTAGGATGCGGCACCGTGGCCATATCACTGGTGATAAACAGGTCAATAGGGCTGGCAATTTGCTGCAGTCCGTCATTCTCCAGCGGATCGAAAAACAGCGCAGGCCAGTCAATAATATGTTGTTCGTTAAGCGGCTCAAATGGTG
>JAYZXK010000342.1:0-2629 GCA_036141415.1 Pseudomonadota bacterium | reverse complement strand
GTCGCGACGCATGATGATGGGATCTTCCCAGTTGACATCAAAGCGTTTTACCACCTGCGTAACCGGAATATACTGCTGGGCCGTGGCCGAATAGATTTGCAGGTTTTCCAGGTTATCCGCGGTTAAGCGCTCCTGCGGCGGTGGCCGGCTGATAATTGGCAATAAGTCCGTGCCATCGCGGTACACGCCTATTTGGGCACCGGAAAAACTGGTTAACAGCAGATTATCCAGATCGGCTTTACTGATCCCCACCCGGCGGGCGGCCGCCTCGTTAAAAACAGGACGGATCACCTTGGTTTGCTGACGCCAGTTGTCGCGAATGTTACGCGCACCGCGATCGGCTGCGAGAATCGCTTTAGTTTCCTCTGCCAGACGACGTAGTTCGGCTGGCTCCGGCCCACTGAAGCGCGCTTCAATCTTGGCGTCGGTGGAAGGGCCAATCTCCAGCCGTTTAATTTTATAAAAGACTTCGCTGAATTCCGTTTCCATGTAATCGCGCAAACGCGGTAACTGGGCTTCCAGCGCCTCGCTATCGCGCATGCGGATCACCAGTTGTGCATAGGTCGGATAGCTTTTCTCGGTCTGGTAGGTCAGCATAAAGCGGGTCAGACCCTGACCAACGGTAGACGTCACTTCTTCCACGCCGTCTTCGTTTAACAGGTGTTGTTCGATGTGATTAATTTTTTCGGCATTTACCCGAATATCGGTACCGGCCTTATGCCAGATGTCCACCAGGAACATTGGTGTGGTAGACGGAGGAAAAAATGACTGTTTAACGCTGCCAAAGGCAATCACCGCACTGACCAGCAAAGCTACCATGGCTACTACCGTAACCACCCGAAACTTTAGCGCCACATTAAGGATGGTGCTGAAAACATCAAAAATCAGGCCGTTGTATAGTGCTTCGCTGTCTTTGAGATCGTCATTGCCAGCATTGTCTGCATCTTTAAACAGCAATGAGGCAAAAAATGGCGTAAGCGTAATGGCGGTTATCCAGCTCAGTAATAAGCTGATAAACAATACCCAGAACAGGCTGCCAGCAAATTCACCGGTGGCATCACTGGATAAGCCAATAGGAGCAAAAGCAATAATGGCTATCACCGTGGCGCCTAACAGCGGCCACATGTTCTGACGCACCACATAGGATGCTGCCTGGGTTTTGCTGTAGCCCCTTTTCATGGCTATAAGGATCCCTTCGGTCACCACAATGGCATTATCCACCAGCATCCCCAGTGCAATGATCAGCGCCCCCAGAGATATACGCTGGAGGTTGATCTCCATTTGCTGCATAAAGATAAAACTACCAAGTACGGTTAACAGCAGGATGAGGCCAATCAGCAGGCCGGATTTAACGCCCATGAAGATCAGCAGCACAACTATTACAATTGCAACAGCCTCGGCCAGGTTGAGAATAAACCCCTGAACCGACTTATCCACTTCGACGGGCTGATTATAGATAAAGCTGGTTTGCATCCCGAGCGGGCGCATGTATTCCAGCTCGTCGAGCCGTTGCATTATACGCTCCCCTACATCCACGACGTTAACGCCATCGGAAAAGGAGATACCCAGCAACAAGGACTGCTCACCGTTGTAATGGATAAGGTTAGACGGCACTTCCTTGTAGCCCCGGTATATTCGCGCTACGTCGCCTAAGTAAATGCGTTCTGAGGCGCCAGCCTGACTGATCAGCAGGTTTTCCAGTTCCTGTACTGAAGCAAATTCCCCGGTGGGATTGATACGGATGTATTCATCACCGATTTTGACTTTACCGGCATTGGAGACCTGGTTCTGACTCACCAGCAGCGCGCTTATCCGGCTGGGGCTTATGCCCAGGGAAGCAATTTGTGAACGGGCAATTTCAACAAATACCTGCTCCTGTTGCTCGCCCTGCACGGTTACCTTGCCAACGCCCTCTACCAGGATCAGCTCACGCTTCAGATAATCCACATAGTCGTTAATATCTTTATACTGGTACCCTTCCCCCTTAATGGCTATCAACATGCCATACACATCGGCAAAATCATCCATCACTTTGGGCGGATAAACACCGGATGGCAGAGAAGGCGTAAGGTCGTTTATTTTACGCCGCATCTCTTCCCAAATCCCGCGTAATGCCTCTTTACGATAGATGCTTTTCATCTCTACGGTAATTTGCGACTGGCCCGCGGTGGAAACCGACGTGATGTTATCGACGTAAGGTAATTCCTGAATGGCGTTCTCGATGGGATAAGTCACTTCCTCTTCGACCTGAGTTGGCGAAGCGCCGGGATACTGAGTGATCACCATGGCTTTCTTAATAGTAAACTGTGGATCTTCCAGTCTGCCCAGGCCAAAAAAGGCAATAGTGCCACCAATGAGCAGGATCAGCGTAACCAACCAGCTCGTGGTGCGGTTTTTAACAAAATACCCGGCAATGTTCACCTTTACAGCCCCCGCTCTTTATGCCAGACCCGAATAGTTTCACCGGCCTTTAAGCGGTGCACGCCGGCGGCCACAATTTGCTCGCCATTGCGTAATCCACTGGTTACTACAAAACCATCATCGGTAATGCTGCCTAAAGTAACAGCGCGTTTTTCCAGTTGCTTATTGTTGTTAACCACAAACACGTAACTCTGTTTACTGTCGCCGG
>JAYZXK010000341.1:0-4532 GCA_036141415.1 Pseudomonadota bacterium | reverse complement strand
CTGCTGCCCTGGCAGCGAGTGGCGTATCCGTTGGTAGCGCAGTAGCAACGATCATCCCGAATAGTGCTGAGTTTTTTGTGGCGACGCTAGCAACTTTTCGCCTGGGCGCTACATTAGTTCCACTTAATGTAAACTATACAGATTCAGAGCTTATTCAGTACATCGATAAGTCAGCGGCACTGGTGGTAGTTGGTGATGCCCAAAGCCAGCAATCTCGAATAGAGTCTCTGGGCTTAGTTGCCAGCTTCGTTGATACTAATCCTACGCAGTCTGTAACTGTTCCCCCGATAGCTGTATGTGAGGCAGATCAACCAGCACTGATTATGTTTTCTTCTGGCTCTACGGGTGGTTCAAAACAAGTAATGAGAACCTACTCGGCTTTACTTGCAGAGTGGAAATCTGAAGTTGAAACTTTCGAAATAACGTCTGACGACACCATTTTGTGTACCGTGCCGCTACATCATACCCATGGCTTCGGTAACGTATTGCTGGCGGGAATATTAAGTGGCGCAAAAATAGTCGTTACTCCCGGTGAATTTAACCCCCGGAGTGTGATTAAAGCGCTCGATACTCATAAGGTTACCATTTATCCGTCAGCCACCTTTATGGTTAAAATGTTATCGGTTATGCGCCTCCGTCAGCAACCGGATCTCAGCCACCTCAAGATTGTCTACACAGCAGGTGCACCGCTGGAACCAGACGTCATATCTTCTTTCTCTTCGACCTTCGGCGTGACGCCCCGTCAGCTTTACGGCTCTACCGAAACCGGTGCGGCGGCAGTAAACAAACTTAATGCGCCTACTAATAGCGTTGGCAAGCCGATGGCCAATGTCGAAATTCTGATTGTTGATGATCAGGATAAAGCGCTTCCACAGGGTGAAGAAGGTGAGATAGTGGTGATTAGCGCTGCATCGGCAAAGATGTATGTTGGTATGCCTGAACAAACAGCAAAAACCTTCCGTGAAGGACGTTATTATACCGGTGACCTCGGACGTTTTGACGAAAACGGAAACTTATACGTAACGGGCCGGCGTAAAAAGATGATTAACGTTGCTGGCTTAAAAGTAGATCCGGCTGAGGTGGAGTCTGCCATTCTCGCTATGAAGGGCGTAAACGAGGTGGTTGTGCTGGGTAAGAAAGATGGTGACTACGGGGAAAAAGTTAAAGCCGTAATTGTGCCGCTTGAGGCAGCCACCGAAAGAGATGTAATAGAGCATTGCAAAGCGCATCTGGCAGAATATAAATGGCCAAAAATCATTGAATTCAGAAATGAAATTCCGAAAAGCCCGCTCGGAAAAATCTTACGAAAGTATTTATAAAGGAAAGCAATTATGTTGAAAGAGCACTTTAGAAGTCGCGGTTTCATAGAAGGGGGGATTGTCCACAATTGCGAAAAAGCCGCGATGGATATGGAGGCCCTTCCTCCATTTTTGCGCACGCTGCTGGTAACGGATGGCACGGTAACAAAAAGCCTTGAAGCTTTCTTCTGGGAAAATATCAAAGTAGAGATGCGCATGCAGGAGCAATGTTGGCTTACCCAGGATTTGCCATTCATCAATGCCAAAACCGGAGAGCATGCCCTGAAGCGGGACGTCATTTTAAAAGGCGCCAAAACCTCTGATATCTATGCCTACGCTACGTCTTACCTGCTAACAGGATTGCTGGATGAAGAAGTTAAACAGCAAATGCTTGGCGGAAAGATAGGTATCGGCGAATTGTTACGTGAGATTGGTCTTGAAACCTACCGGGAAATTGTTGATTTCGGGCGCGAGGTTTTTAATGCCAGTGTCAAGGAGGGGGGCGAGCCAGAGTATGTAGAAGCTATCTACAGAACCTATGTCATCAATATTGGCGGCAATCCGGCAATTCAAATCACAGAGCGATTCCCTATCCGCTTATTTCAGAAAAAAGCCATTTAGTCAGGAAGAATTATGAGCAGTAAAGCGCAAATTATTGAGTCGTTACGAGAAACCCTTACCAAAGTGGTGAAGAAGGATTTTAGTCAGGTTGATGCAAATGAATCGCTAAATCTTGATTCGATCAATCGCATTTCACTGATTGTCGAGCTGGAGTGGGTTTATGATATTGAGATAGATTCAGACGGTCTGGATCCTGAAGTATTCGACACACTTAACTCACTGGCTGGCTACATTGAAGGGTTGGTGAACGAAAGTGTTTGATTTAATTACGGCTGATCTGAAATTTAAGCAAGACTGGTTCCTCAGTCAGAAAAGCTGGTTTACCAAGAATATACGGATATTTCTGGAGCCTGGCACCATTGCTTCGATTGTATATCGGTATGGAAACTGGACTCGCACGGTAAGTCCAAATTTATTAAGGCTCCTGGTACGAATTCCCTATTTCTTCGCCAAAGCGATTGTTGTTACCGCCGTTGGTATTTATATCCCGTCCAAAGCCAAGATTGGTAAAGGTTTCACTATTCATAACTTTTCCGGGATCTTTATTAGCGAAGGGGAAATGGGTGAAAACGTCATTGTGTTTCAGGGAGTGACTATCGGTCATCTTCGCGGGCAACCCGCGCCGCCGAAAATTGGCAACAATGTATTGATTGCTGCCGGCGCCAAGGTACTTGGTAGCGTCACCATTGGTAACAATGTGGTTATCGGTGCAAATTCCGTGGTGATTAACGACGTACCAGACAATTGCACCGTAATGGGAAATCCGGCGCGGATTATTTCCCGTGAGACTAACTGGATGTCAGAAAAGCTGGCTGGTAAAGACGACAACTATTAACGCAGGACTCGGTCGGACCCGCATATAAGGTTCAAAGGGATGTTTAGAAAATTAAAGGTTGATGCTCAGCAGCGGCGTATGTGGACTGCCGGTGGTGGTTTGAATGGCAATGGCGCCGGCCATTGGTTAAGCCGTACATGGTTAGCAACCTGTGTGTACCGATTTGGGCGTTATGCTAACGAAATTGATATCAAGCCACTGAAAATAGTGTGCAAAGTACTTTATTACCCACTGTTTTTCATCACTCAGGGCGTAACGGGGATCAGCGTTCAGGCTCACTGCAAAATTAAGCCCGGGCTGGTACTCAATGGTACCGGAGGGTTGTTTATCCTGGCTGAAACCATTGGTGAAAACTTTGTAGTGGGCTCGGGCGTTACCGTCGGCAATGTGCGCGGCAGTAAAAACCTGCCGGTCATCGGCAATAACGTATGCATCGAACCCGGTGCCAAAATATTAGGTGAAGTAACGATTGGCGATAACGTGCTGATCAGAGCAAATAGCCTGGTGCTAACGGATATTCCTGACAACACCATGGCAGTGGGCAATCCCGCGCGGATAAAACGTAAACCAGATGAGTCGGAGAGTTAAATGTCTCAGGAACAGTTTAAAGTTGACTTTATTGGCGTAGGATCTGGCAAATGTGGTTCTACCTGGTTGTATGAAAATGTTATCCAGCACCCCGAAGTGTTTGATGGCAACCCCAAAGAAATTCACTACTTTGGTGATCTTTACGAACAGCAGGATTTTAACTGGTACAAAGATTTATTCGCCGGCTCAGAGGGTAAGATCAAAGGCGAGTTTTCCATTAGCTATATGTACCACCCTCAGGCGGCTGAGCGCATATACAAGCACTTCCCCGACGCTAAAATAATCGCCATGGTGCGCGATCCGGTTGAGCGGACTTACTCAGATTATCAGCATTTTATTCGTAAAGGCGATGTCAGTCGCGATTACCCCTTTTCGGAGTATATCCGCGACCAGGATAAATTAAAATTTGGCTATTACACCGACTATCTAGCCCCCTTTTACCAACACTTCCCCAAAGAAAATATTCTGGTCCTGGTGCTCGAGGAAATGCAACACGATCTGGCCGCCTGCTATAAACAAATCTTTGAATTCATAGGTGTAAAAGACACCAGCTTTTTACCCGCGGGCGTTGAGGAAAAACGCAATCAGGGTGTTAATTACCGCTTCTTAAAACTTGAGAATGTGTTGGTCAGAACCTACCGCTTTATGGTGAAACGCGGTCTAACCGGGTTTGCCGAGCAACTTAAACGGTCTGGCCTGGCCCAGCTGGTCAGAAAAATGAACGCCAAATCAGAACCATTACCTGAAATGGACTCAGCAAGTCGGCAACAACTGGTTGATTACTTTGCTGAGGAGCAAACCCGATTAGCGCAACTATTAGGCAGGGATACGCAAATATGGAATCGTTAAAACTCGATGGCGTGGTATCGCTACTAAACCGGGTACCGGCATTGCGCAGAATGATCTTTCGCGGCCCCTCTGTTGCCCTTTGTTCTATGGGCGGGGTGGGTTCTACAGCATTGGCCCGGCACATTGGCTCAATTGCCGATAAAACCGTGCGTGAACATGCTTATTCACCTGCGGTTTACAACGACGAAACTCAAATCAAGCTTGGTTACGTGTTTGGTAACCCCTACAACAGCGTGCTCTCGGTGTTTCGTCGTGGTTACCAGTCAATGCACGCTAATTATATGAATGAGAACAGTGACACCCCCGCTTTTGATCTTAATATTTTGTTTTTGGTTTAGTTT
>JAYZXK010000340.1:0-4289 GCA_036141415.1 Pseudomonadota bacterium | reverse complement strand
TTAATCTGATAATAGAATTTATCCCTTATTGTCATACCGGCCTTGAGCCGGTATCTCCTATACCCTATATCACGGCTGAATAGTCTTGTTAGAAGAGGAATACTGTTCAGGAGATCCTGGATATTTCCTGCGGAAATTCCGGGATGACGATGATTTATTAGAATCATGAAATACCCTGTCATCCCGGAAAGTACGGAGTACTTATCCGGGATCTCCATCGTGCAATTGTAGAGTGTAAAAGTGCACCAGCTAAGTCATTGAAGCCAGTTCGTAGCTAGTAGAACAGCAGGGCAAGTGAAAGAGCCAGTGATATCATGCCCAATCCGCACATTTCATATGCTGCTTTTTTATTAATGGTGAAGGGATGTGTGGTGAAGTACTTTTCGAGTTGTTGAATAACGTTAATGATTGTCGTAGCTGAAAAGCAGCCCTTAAAATTAAACGATGATTCGTTTTTTGAATCCTTGAATTCATATCCTATAGCGCCGGGCAGGGTTGGCACTTTGATAATTCCGGGTTGTTCGCAATAATGCAGTTGATTATGAGTCAATGCATTTTTAAGTGCCGGCGTAAGGTCATCAGCCAGACCTATAACCAGGTATGACCGCCTTAGTTGCCAGCATTTAACGCCAAAAAAAATCGTTACCGCCAGCATAATAATTTCTTTGCCTTCCAGGCTACCGGTTTGCGAAATCCGAACAGCCTCCCGGACGATTTGTACTAAATTGATTAATAGGGCAAAGCTCATCAGCAGACCGCTTGAGACAATAAAGGGCCTTCTGGTGGAAAGCACCCGCCAGCCAAGATAGATATAATAAAGCGACACTGCGAGTAGAAATAGTGCTGCGATTTGTTTCATTACGGACGCCTTGTCAGATGTTAACTAGCAGACTGTTTTCCTTGTCTGCCAGAACGCGGGGCGATATATCACCCCGGAAAAGTAACACCGGGGTGAAAATAAGTGCCTGACGCTTTTTTGTTATAAACCGAGTTGTGATTTCCCCTGGTTAAACACAATATCTACCGGGATACTGGCCGCTTTTAATCGGGCCAGATCGGCTTCCAGTTGAGGCTTAATAATACCTTTATCCGCAACCAGCTCAGCTACGCCATCGTAATCGCCATTGCCTTGCAGAGTAAGGATAAGCTCCGATAAGGAAGAAACCGCTTCCGACATTTTATCCATATTTACGCTGTACAGGCCGTCTTCATTGCGGTCAAAAGCGCCCATGGTGGCGAAATAGTTAAACCGAATCATATTGGCCTTGCCGTGGGCACTGGATGCACCAAAGCGCACTGAACGGAAGATCCCCGCCATAAAGGTAACGTAATAATCTTCCAGGATGCCCTCGGTTATTTCACCTTTTTCCAAGAGGCTTTGAACCATGTACAGACCCAGAATATCGGCTTTACCTTCTTCCAGTGCCGAGGCGTGCTCTTTAAGTGCAGCCCGAACGGTGCCTTTATCGGTGATAGTGTTTTTGATCCCCAGACCATGGGCCACCTCGTGGAACATGGTGTTGGCAAAAAAGGCGTTAAAGGTAATATGTTCGCGTTGTTCAGGGGCAATTAGGACCTCTGAAATGGGCTTAAGAATATGATCAAACTTGGCCTGCATCGCATTTTTCAGCTGTAGGCGGCGGGTGCCTTTAGCAAGCTGAACCCGCTCATCATTGGGCAGGTTGATGGCGATGGTTTTGCTACCGGCATTTGAGTGCCCGGCATAATAAATCACATCATAAGCATTAAGATCGGCATCCGATCCAGGCGTTTCCTGTTTGTAGGCCTCATCGACTGGCAATCCTTCTTGTAGCTCAGGCAGGAATTGAGCATATTTTGCTAATCGCTCGCTCCACACCATATCTTTGATTAGTACATAAGATTCAAAGGCGGCGCGATAGCCATAGAGTTGGTCTTCATAGGTTTCGATGGGGCCAATCACCAGCTCAATAGGGTTGGTTTTCATATCCATCCAGGCCATGTCCGATGCGTAGTAATCGTCGTTCAGTAAGGCTTCGGCACGCAGTTTCAGGTAGTTTGCGAAGGTCTCATTATCTGCCAGTTCAGATGCCTCTTTGAGTAAAGCTGCGGCTTTTGTTAGTTCTGCCTGATATTTCTCAGAATAGGGCGTGGCAGTTAAATCGCCGCTTTCAGTGCGTTCGACCACTGAGTAGAGGCCATCTTTATCGGTAAACTCGGCCGCTGCGAACTCCGCTTTAGTCATGTCCTGAGGGTAAAACTCAGCGCCGGCGGCTTTTTCGCCGTAGCCACTCAGGTACGGCGCATCACCGTTTAAGCGGTCCCAGGGGCCATAGTTAATGGCCGCAAAAGCTTTGAGTTCCTCATTGCTAAACTGCTGCAGAAATGCTTTTTTATCGCCAAAAAACGCCTGTTTCCAGAACAGGTCGTCCATGATTTCAGAGGCGTCTATGAGCTTGCTGAGCATTTGTTTTTGATTATCACTCAAGTGAGATAAATCAGCCGTTAGCGGGACCTGGTGATAGATCCCCAGACGACTGTCATCAACCAGCAATTCGGGCGCCGTTGCCTGAGTTGTTGATTGCGGTGACTGTGGCTCTGAACAGCCAGCGAAAAGAAGTGAACTGGTCAGGGCGGTGAGGGCAAATGTTTTTTGCAGTGCTTTGCGCATATTAATTCGTCCGTCGTTTAATAAAAGTTGTTGTTATTGTTTAGCATTTTTATCCGTGAAACTGATTCTACCGCTATCTTTGATTTCGCAGGGCAATTTTTAAATAGCTGCCCGGGCGGTTAAAAGCAGAAACTCTCCCTAGCATAACCAAGCCGTAAAGCAGATGCTATACTCAGATAAGCAACAAATTTCTTTTGCCGACTGCACGAAAATTCCCTGAATGTCATTTTTTCTTTATCCGGACTGGTCGCATGACAGAAATTTAAGCTATGTTATGGTTATACAACAGCAACAAACATTGATTTTCAACAATATAACAGGCAGCGCGCTCCGTTACTGTTAACCGCAACGGATGCGAGAACACACTGACCATCGACAAAGGTAGGAATATGTCTACACAAAATGCGCTACTCACCATTCTGGTTGAAAAGATTAAAAACGATACGTTGGTGCTGCCAACGTTACCCGCTGTGGCGTTAAAAGTACGCAAAGCCGCAGACGATCCGGATATCAACTTACAGGATATGGGTGAGGTGATTGGCCAGGATCCATCGCTGAGTGCGAGGATGATCAAAATTTCTAACAGTGCCTACATGGGGCGAGCGGTAAAAGTAACCTCCATCTCGCAGGCCGTTACCCGCATAGGCCTGAGACAAATCAAAAACATTGCAACCGCGCTGGCAATGGAACAACTGTTCGTTTCAAAAAACGAGCTGGTTGGTGAGTACATGAAAAAAGAATGGGCAAACACCGTTGACGTGGTTGCCAATTCGATGGCGGCATTACAAATGTACACTGCGAGAACCAAGAAGCGCGATTTCACCATTGATACCATGACGTTAATGTCGTTAATTCACAGTATTGGTGTACTGCCTATTTTAACTGAGGCGGAGCGTCACACTGAGGTTTTTGCCAGCCCAAGCTTCCTTGACGATGCCATCGACAAGCTGGCCCCGAAAGTAGGCGGCAGCATTATGCGAAGCTGGGAATTCGGCGAAGATTTCGTCGTGGTGGCTGAGCGCTGGCACGATCTGGCCTACATTCCTGAAAAGCTAGGCTATATCGACTTTGTAAGAGTCGGCGCGGCATTAGCGGGCCAAATCAACAGTAAGAAAGACGCAGTGCTTAATCTGGCCATTCAGCGTGGTGTGGTGGAAGATGTCAATTCACTGCTGTCTGACGAATTTGCTGAAATGCGGGCTGCCGCTAAGCAAATCTTTGCCTGATCTCCCGGGGTCAGTTAAACGGCCCCGTTAATACTCTTATGGCTTTATCGGCTGTTTCCTTTGAGGATGCAGCCAAAGCGTTATTACCCCCGCAAGCAGCCCCCAGACCGGTGCGCTGATTCCCGCGAGGCTTAATCCTGATGCACTGCACAGCAAGGTTAGTATTGCTCCCTGCCTGAATGGCGCATCCTGTAAACTGCGCAACAAACTCGATTGTAGGGTGGATAACAGTGCAATGCCTGCCAGTAAGCTGGTTACCACCTGTGGCATCTGAGTAAAAATCAAAGTGATGGTGACGGCAAACAGGCCGGCAAGACAATAGCCAATCCCGGCCACTACGCCAGCCAGGTAGCGCTTGGCCGGGTTTTCATCCACATTGTCGGCCATGCAAATAGCAGCGGTTATCGCCGCCA
>JAYZXK010000339.1:0-4105 GCA_036141415.1 Pseudomonadota bacterium | reverse complement strand
TCTCGGCGCCATGCAGGAGACTTTTGGCAAAGCATTGCGGCCGCTGGTGTATGATGTGACCGATGAGCATGCGGTGAAAGACACTTTCCGGCAATTGCAGCGCCAGGTTTCAGATGGACTGGCCCCGCCGTTATTCGGCCTGGTAAACAATGCCGGCGTGATGCTGGAGTCGCCGTTATCGGTAACCAGCATGGACAAACTCAAACAGCAACTCAATATTAACTTTCTCGCCCCTTATCAGCATATGCAACTGGCCAGCCGGCTAATGAGCCGCCTGCGCCGTGGCAGTATAGTGAATATTGTGTCGCAGGTCAGTGAGCAGGGCAGTAAAGGCATGAGCGCTTATGCAGCCAGTAAGGCAGCTCTGACCGGCGCCACTAAATCTCTGGCGAAAGAACTTGCTCCGGTGGGAATTCGGGTGAATGCGGTAGCCCCCGGATTTATCGATACTCCGCTTACCGAACACTACGAGAATGAAGCCAGACAAAAAGTGCTGCAGCGAACGGTACTGCAACGTGCCGGTACGGCCAGGGAAGTGGCTGATGCCGTACTTTATTTACTCTCCGAGCAGGCCGGTTATACCACCGGGCACGTGTTACCTGTTGATGGACACTTTTGTCCATGAGCCATGCAGAGCTAATGATCCCGTTTATAGAAGCCCATCGTTACTCAGAGCGAGTGGCTCTGATGGATGATACCGACAGCCTCACTTACCGCCAGCTAAGTGAGGCTGTAGAACGTCGAGCGCAAAACTGGCAACAGATAGTTGCCCTTCATCGCCCGGTGGTGATGATGCTCATTGATAACAGTATCACCAGTGTGGTGGATTACTTAACTGCACTGAGTCTGGATTATGTGGTGCTGTTACTAAATCGCGAGTGTACGCTTGCCACCCGTGAACAATATGCACAGGCATTAACACCCAATGCGGTAATTGGTGATGGCACCGTCACGTTTCTGCATAATGATCCACCGTCCACGGATGCCCGGTTAAGCCTGTTATTATCTACCTCCGGTAGCACCGGCGCCGGCAAATGCGTGGCGCTGTCGCAACGTAACCTGACGGCGAATTGTGACGCCATTTTAGCGTATCTGCCCATTGTGGCAGAGGATATTACGCTGGCTACCTTGCCGCTAAGTTATTCTTACGGACTGTCGGTATTGCACACCCATCTTAAAGCAGGCGCAACCATCTGTTTTACCCGCCACAGCGTGTTTGATAAGGCGTTCTGGGAGGTGATAAAAAACCGTCCGGTAACGTCGCTGGCGGGCGTTCCGTCTTTTTACGAAATGCTGCTTCGACTGCGCTTTACCCGTATGACATTACCGGCCCTACGCTATTTTACGCAGGCTGGCGGAAAACTGGCCGAGGCCCATGTGACCAGCCTGGCCGAATACGCCAAACAAACCGATAAAGCATTTTTTGTGATGTATGGCCAAACCGAGGCTACGGCCCGGATGGCCTACCTGGCGCCTCACAAAGTATTACAAAAGCCGGGCGCGATGGGGCAGGCGATAGCCGGAGGCGAATTTAAACTGACTGGCGAAAACCCGCCGGATGGGGAGGGCGAGCTTTGCTATCGCGGTGATAATGTTATGCTGGGCTACGTTGAAAAGGCGGCCGATTTAGCCGCGTTTACACCACCAGAATGGCTGGCCACCGGCGATCTGGCGGTGTGTGATGCCGACGGGGATTACACGATTACCGGCCGCACTAAGCGAATGATCAAAATTGCTGGTGAACGGGTTAATCTGGATGTTGTGGAACAGGCTTTTCTTAGCATACTTGCCGGGCAAAACCTGACTCTGGCGGCTTGCGTGATTGGTGAAGATGACAAGCTTATCGCTGTGTATAGCGGCGAGCTGTCTGGCGAACAAAACGCGCAACTTACCGACCAGCTGGTAAAAACGCTGGCTATTCCAAAACGCAATATCCGTTTGCTAGCGAATGTCACAATTGCGCTGCTGGACAACGGCAAAATAGATTATGCCAGTCTGGCCCGACAGCAGAAAGGGGTGGCCTGACGTGTTTAGCTATCCGCCCGACTTATTTGATTTACCGGTTTATGGCCTGGCCAGTGCCCAGAAGCAAGCCATGCTGGATGAACTGCTACAGAGCTTAAGTGCCCATCATTATGCGCATTGTCAGGCTTACCGGCAGTTGGTTGACTGTAACCCGTTTGATTTCAGCAGTGCCCCAAGCCCGGGGCAACTGCCCGTAGCCACGCGTTTATTTAAAGATCTTGAACTGGCCAGTATTGAACAAACCGAGGTGTTCAGACAAATGCGTTCGTCAGGTACCAGCGGACAGGCCTCAAAGATTACCCTGGATGGACCCTCGGCCAAGCGCCAGAGTCAGGTGCTGGTGAAGATTCTGCAAAGCTGGTTAGGGAAACAGCGCCGCCCCATGCTGTTAATCGATGCCCCTTCTACGGTAAAAAAAGCCGGCGCTATGACCGCCAGAGCCGCAGGGCTGCAAGGCTTATCTTTTTTTGGTCGCCACCATTGCTACGCGCTGGATGATGAAATGCAACTGGACGTGGATAAAGTTCAGGCGTTTTTTACCGAGCACGGTGAGCAACCGGTGCTGATATTTGGCTTTACGTTTATTGTCTGGCAGCAGTTTATTCAGGCGATGATAAGTCAGGGTCTTACTGTTAATTTAACCAATGCCATCCTCATCCACGGCGGTGGCTGGAAGAAAATGCAGGAGCAGGCGGTAACCGACGAGCAGTTTAAAACGGCTATTCGGCAAACCCTGGGCAATGTCAGTGTGCATGACTATTACGGCATGGTAGAGCAAACCGGCACGATATATATGCAGTGTGAACATGGCCATTTGCACACTCCGGTTTGGTCTGATGTGCTCATTCGTGACCCAGCCGATTTAAGTGTGTTGGAGAACGGTGTAACGGGATTAATTCAGGTCAACTCGGTGTTACCAACCAGTTACCCGGGCCATTGCCTGCTGACCGAGGATCTGGGCACCATTATTGGCGAAGATGACTGCGCCTGTGGCCGGTTGGGGAAATATTTTAAGGTGCACGGCCGGGTGCCTAAAGCACAAGTGAAGGGATGCAGTGATACCTTTGTTTAATGATAATCCACTACCACTAAGGTGGCACATTAAGGCTGATAATCCTGAGCAAAACAGGTCGCCGTCACTTGCTGAAATCCGCGCGTCGGTGGCTGGGTTTGCGGCATTTTTACTCAAGCAAAATACGGCGCGGGAACATCCGGAAATTGTTGCCCTGGCGTTTTGGTTTCGTCAGGCGCACCTGGCGCAGATAACCGCAACCATGCCAACTGAACTGCTAAACAAAAAGCGCCATCGGGTGTTTCATATTGCCCCGGCCAACGTTGATACGGTGTTTATGTATTCGGTACTGCTTTCTGTACTCTGTGCTAATCAGAACATCGTGAGGGTAAGTCAGCGCAGCGGCGAGGTGACCTGGGTGTTAATTTCACTGCTGAAGGAATACCTGAATATACCCGATGGGCAGGTCCTGGCTAATCAGATAGCCGTGGTTGAATACGATGCCCGGCACGAACAGGTGACGGAGCAACTGAGCAACTGGTGTGATTTAAGGGTTATCTGGGGCGGCGATGAAGCCATAAAAGCCGTGTCGGCAATCGCGCCTCAAACCGCCCAGATTTGCTTTCCCGATCGCTTTTCAGTAGCACTCATACAACTGGACGAAAACAGTGATATTAATGCGCTGGCCAGCCGGTTTTTAACCGATTTGCTGCCATTTACGCAACAGGCCTGTTCGTCACCAAAAGCCATTTACTGGCTCAATACCGCCCCTGACTATCAGGGGTTGTTCTGGACTGCCGTTGAACAACGCATTGTGCAACTGGATCATCAGTTTGAAACAAGCCATAAGGTAAATCAGCATATTTTGCTACAAAAGCTCGCCGCAGGGTGGGGGATGAAGTTGAGTCAGCAAGCGGGTAGCAAAACTGCTACCTTCGCTAAGGTATGTAATGCCGGTCCTATTGCCCGGTGTAAAGTCAATTCTCTGACTGCGGCTATGCTCGAAGCGCATGAGGGGGATGGGCTGGTAGTGGAACAAGATATCGGCACGGTAAATGAGATCGCCTG
>JAYZXK010000338.1:0-5985 GCA_036141415.1 Pseudomonadota bacterium | reverse complement strand
ATTGTGCTTAGCTGCAATGGTCTACAGCACATCAAGTATTTTCATCCCTCTGTCGGTCATGTATTTAGCAATAAAGTCTTCACCTCGTTGCGAAGCCGCTAAGTCTTCAGCCGTCCGGTATTTGCCGGTAAGAAAACCGCTGGCCAGTGAAAAATACGTAACCACGCCCAAACCATATTGCTGACACACTTCATCCAGGCCATCTTCATAGCCTTTGCGATCAAATAAGTTGTATTCAGGCTGATGGGCAATGAATTGCGGCAGTCCATGTTGTTTTGCGGAATCCAGTGCCTGACTCAGGCGTTGAGCCGAATAATTTGATGAAGCAACCGTACCTACTTTCCCTTCGTTAATGAGCTGTTCAAAGGCTGACAAGGATTCCTCTATCGGGGTTTCTTCGTCATCGGCGTGAGCATAATAGACATCAATATAATCGGTTTTGAGGCGCTTAAGCGAAGCCTCGGCTGAGCGCAATATGTTGGCCTTGGATAATCCCTTTGTGCCATCTCCCATTTCCATGCCCACTTTGGTGGCAATCAGCACCTCTTTACGCTTACCGCTTTTTTGCAGCCAGTTACCAATAATGGTTTCTGACTCTCCGCCTTGATTGCCCGTTACCCATGCTGAGTATACGTTCGCCGTATCGATCATATTAATTCCGGCATCTACCACTCCATCGAGCAGCGTAAATGAGGCTTTCTCATCCAGTGTCCAGCCAAACACATTACCGCCGAAGATCAATGGTGAAACAGACAATGATGAGCGACCAAATGCTCGTTTTTTCATAAATAAACTCCTTATCTATTGGATTGAATTTATTTACGCCAGCCTATTTAATTAAGTTTATTTTGATAATACACTTTTAATTCAAAATACTATTTTGATTTTTTAAATAATGATCGAGTATATTTCTGACTTACGGCTGTTTTTAACCATCAGCCGGACACTGAATTTCAGACAGGCTGGCGAAAAGTTAGGCTATTCACCTGCAGTGGTTACGACCCGTATGAAGCGGCTGGAAACCGTGACCGGAAAAAGCCTGTTTATTCGTTCAACCCGTCATGTGAAACTTACCGAAGAAGGCCATAAACTTGTTGCAGTCGCGTCTAAAATCATTGATTTATCTGAAGAGATAAGCCGCCCGGCACCTGGAAACCGCGCCGGGGTCAATTATGAAGGTACGGTACGTATTGCGACGGCTCACTCTTTTGCCAGGCGCTTTCTGAGTCAACCTATTGCCGCCATATTAGCTGCACATCCGGCATTAACCATTGATTTGGTGCTCGATGACGGTCTCAGTCAGTTGATCCAGCAAGGCATCGATATCAGTTTTCGAATCGGTGGTGAAGACAGCCCCAGTTTAACCCGCTATCAGTTGCTGGAAGATAAACGCATCTTACTCGCCGCCCCTGACTATCTTGCCAAACGAGGCAACCCCGCATCGCCAGCAGAGCTTAGGGAGCATCAGTGCCTGTCGTTTCCCAGCCAGCGCCAGTGGGCGTTATACCGGAATAATCAGGTTACTCAAATTGCGTTACGCAATGTGATGTACTGCAACACCGGTGATTTTTTAACGCAAATGGCCAGAGAGGGCGCAGGCATTACCGTAAAATCGGTATGGTCGGTACAGACTGAGTTAAAGGAAGGTAGCCTGGTACATGTGTTGCCCGATTATGAAATTGAAAGACCCCGGGATGTTTGTGCCTTAATCCCAAAACGTGAATATACCCCGGACCGGGTTATGTATGTGCTTGAGTGCATAAAAAAACACATCACCATGGGTGTCGGTGAGTAGATAAACTAACAAATACCGTTTGCTACTTACCGGGTAAATGCAGCGCCTGATATGCTATGCTCAGTATTGCTGGTTGCGTTGTACAGTACCGATACCCGACGTCAACAACCCATGGGGTAAAACCATGCCCAAATTTAAGCATCCCGGCGTTTATATTCAGGAAATCCCCACGATTAATACCAGTATCGTTACCGTCCCTACAGCGGTACCGGCGTTTATTGGCTACACGCAAAGCGCCGCGCGCCACAAGGATGGCGACTTACATCTGACTCCAACAAGAATCACCTCATTTGAGGAATACTGCCGGTTATTCGGGCAAAGTGAAGCTGAGCCTCTGCATCTGGAACTTACATCCACGCCAGGTGGAATAGTGTTGAAAAATACAGCGCCAGTATTGCCCCGCCAGATGATGTGGTATGCCATCAGGCTCTTTTTTGATAACGGCGGTGGTGAATGCTATGTGGTATCGACAGGTAACTATCAAACACCGCTATCCCTTTCAGCCCTTTATGATGGCGTGCAGGCCACGACAAAGGTGGATGAAATAACCCTGCTGCTTGCACCTGAAAGCGTGTTACTGGCAGCAGCCGACTACCAGCAGTTAGTCAATTTTATGCTCTCGGAATGCAACAGGTTAGCCGACCGTATGGCACTGTTCGACTTGCCCGACGGGGATAAAACTTTGAACGCATCTCTGTTAAGCACTAACCGCGCATATCTGGCTAACACACACCTTGATTCTGGCGCGTGTTATTACCCTTTTTTAACCACCACTCAACGCTGGCAATCTGCCCGGTACCATCAACATATAACGGTTAGCCTCGATAACGGCAAGACTAGCCTGCTCAGCCAGCTAAAAGCCGACGATCCCGCGCTATTCAAGGTTATTGATTCTCTGCTGGCTGATCTTTATGTTTCCTTACCGGCTTCTGTTGCAGTAGCCGGGGCCATTGCCCTGGTCGATGCCACTGAAGGTGTATGGAAAGCCCCGGCGAATGTGCAACTGCGTGGCATCAAACACCCGATGATAAGCATTTCTGACACTGAAAATGAGGCGTTAAATACCGATGCTTCTACCGGTAAATCCATTAATGCGGTCCGGGAGTTCAGCGGTCGTGGAACTCGCATTTGGGGAGCCCGCACGTTGGCTGGCAATGATAATGAATGGCGCTACATCAGCACACGGCGTTTAGCCAATATGGTAAAGGAGTCGGTGCATAAATCGCTCAGCTGGGCCGTATTTGAGCCTAACGACGCCAACACCTGGGCCCGGATTACGCATTCGATTGAGCAATTCCTAATCAGCTTATGGAAGCTCGGAGCACTAACCGCTGCCAGCCCCGATGACGCGTTTTATGTACGTTGTGGCCTTGGCACAACAATGACTGCCAACGACGTACATCAGGGTATTATGAACATCGAAATTGGTATGGCGGTTGTACGGCCCGCTGAGTTTATTATCCTTAGACTTCAGCTTCATTCTCAGCAAGCCTGAAGCCGGTTTGAGCTTTTTAATGATGCCCGCTATTGTGCACTTTTAAAGCGTGAAAAATAGCGTATATTACGCTCAAACAACTGCGCCAGACTATTACCGCTCTGGTATAAAAAACCTTAGCAATCATCGAAGAAGGATCCCCTGTGACAGCGACGCCATGTTTAAAAGTGTTAATTATTGATCACAATAAACCCCGGCTGATCACCACTCAACAGCACCTGGAATCGGTGGTATCGGTGCTCGACCGCAGCGATTTATCATTAGAGTTTCTGGCCGTTAATTCTGAATCTGCGGCAGTCACCGAGCTCGACAACGATGGCGATATTCAGGCGGTGTTACTAAGCTGGGAAACCCTTGGCGACAGCCTGCGCGATTCATCCATTATTGATGCGATTAAATCCCGACGTCTGGAAGTACCTGTGTACGTTACTGGTGAAGATGAGGTGGGTTTTGATATCGTTAGTCGTTCGAGCAAAATTGAAGCATTTTTTGCGCTGCATGATATTGCCTCGGATCCGGAGTCGTGTCTGGCCTATATCATTAATGACTATGACGATCGCAGCGAAACCCCGTTCTGGACGGCTTATAAAAAATATGCGGTGGAAACCAACGATTCCTGGCACACGCCGGGACACAGTGGTGGTGCCAGTTTCCGCAGCTCAAGCTATATAAACGACTTTTATAAGTTCTTTGGCCGTAACATGTTTATCAGTGATCTGTCGGTCAGTGTGGACTCTTTAGGTTCTTTATCAGACGGCACCAATGCCATTGGTAAAGCACAAAACCTGGTAGCCAATACCTTTGAGGTTAACCACTCTTACTTTGTGACCAACGGCTCTTCCACCTCCAATAAAATTATCCTGCAAACCCTGCTTCGCGAGGGGGATAAAGTCATTGTAGACAGAAACTGCCACAAGTCGGTGCATTATGGCATTGTGCAGGCCCGCGCCCTGCCCCTGTATCTCGACAGCATTCTGGATCCTAAATACGGTATTTTTGCACCGCCTTCGCTAAACCAGCTAAAAGCGTTTATCAGCGACAATAAAGACGCCAAACTGATAGTGCTGACCGGCTGTACTTATGATGGCCTGCTAACCGACTTAAAGCAGGTTGTGGATTATGCTCACCAGTTCGACATAAAAGTGTTTATTGATGAAGCCTGGTTTGCATATTCGCTGTTTCATCCGCAGTACCGCGAGTACTCGGCCATTAATGCCGGTGCAGACTACGTTACTCATTCGGCTCACAAGGTGGTTTCGGCATTTTCGCAGGCTTCGTATATTCATATTAACGATCCGGACTTCGACAAGGATTTCTTTAAAGAAATTTACGCTATTCATACCAGTACTTCGCCCCAGTATCATTTGATTGCCTCGCTGGATGTGTGCCGTAAACAGCTGGAAATGGAAGGCTTTAAGGTAATCAATAACCTGCTCAATCACGTCCGGGAGTTCAAGGAACAGGCAGCTAAATTTAGTCGCATTCGTATTTTAGGTAAAGAAGACTTCCGGCAGATGTTCAGCCATTTTGAGGCGGATAACATTGGTCACGATCCACTTAAAATTCTGATTGATATCTCTGCGCTCTCCTACTCCAATCAGGAGATCCATCGCTTTCTGATGGACGAAGTGGGTTTGGAGATCGAGAAGTTTACCCACAGTACACTGCTGGTTTTACTTACCTTTGGCGGGATGCGCTCAAAAATAGTACGCCTGTATAACGCGTTGAATAAGCTTGATGCCGGCCATGTATCGTTGCGTAAAAGTAGTCGCCAGAAAGAACTGCCGAGTAAAATTCCGCCGATTAGTCTGGCTATGCTGCCTTCCGATGCATTTTTTGGAAACAGAGAAACAGTGCCTCTGCAAGAAAGCGTGGGCCGCATCGCAGCAGCGCTTATCACCCCCTACCCGCCGGGGATCCCCTTGTTGGTGCCGGGGCAAACCATTGAAGCTGAACACATCAATTATCTTAATGCGCTGTCGAGCCAGAAGCTCACTATTCAGGGCCTGATTGACGGTGAGATTTACGTATTGGAGAAATAATCCAACCGGATTGTCGTTAAGCGCTTCGGCAATCCTTTATTCTCACCATAGCAAACCCACCAATTTGGCGCGGCCAGCGCGGCGCTATAAATTTATTATTTTCATACTGGTTGCACCATTGGCCGGTGAAAAATGAACTATATTAATTATCAGACTCTGATGAGTACCGGTCGCAAACAGCTGATTAAGTATCCTTTATGACTCCTGAGTTGTTATTAACCTATTCTCAATGCTCCAGAGAACACGTATCCTGAGTTAAAGTTTGCGTTGTTTGAAGTGACGGATAAGCAGTAAGCGCCACTGATTACTATAATGAACAAGAAGTGAAGCGAAGTATGAACCTAGCGCAATTAGTGCAACAAGCGGAATCTGTCTTTGTATTACCAGAATCGGTAACCCGGTTAAAAGCCTGTATCGATGATGACTCGTCAAGCATCGACGACGTGGCTGAAATTATCAGCTTTGATCCCACGCTCACTTCGCAGTTACTCAAAATTGCCAACAGCGCGCTTTATAATTTTACTTCACCCATCGAAACGGTAACCAAAGCGGTACAAGTTATTGGCACCCGCGCCACCTACGACTTAGCCTTGTCATACTGTATTTCACACACCCTGAAAACCGTTGAAACAACCATCATCGATATCGACCGC
>JAYZXK010000337.1:0-10618 GCA_036141415.1 Pseudomonadota bacterium | reverse complement strand
AGTGTGGTGGAATCGCGGTTTTCGTTAACTGCATCCCTTGCTGCCCGAATGGAGTCCTGACGGTCGTAGCTTTCATCATCCGAGAGCATTAAATCCACGCGGTCTTTCAGCGCCGGCAATTTTACCCGCACCCGAAAACGAAAATCCTGTGCAGCCAGATCGCGGGTACGGGGCTCCCAGCCAAACCGAACTCTGCCTTCAGCCCTGGCATTTTCATGCTCGTCACTGTCTGCCAGCGCAAAAAATTCATCGAGACGTTGCGCCGTGTAATCCATTGACTCACTAAAATTACTGTGCCAGTTATCCAGCCAGCTTTCTGTGACCGGTGGACTTTGCTGCGGCTTATCCCGTTCAACTGATGCGTCATCAGACTGACCGAGGGCCTGGTTACTCACCCATAGACCAAGGAGCAGCAAACTGGCTAATTGCCTGCGTTTAAACAAGATGGCCAGTTCCTTTTATCGTTAGCGTGTCTAATTCGGACATTGGTAGTTAAGCACCAGACTTCCATGAAAATGCTTGTAACTGATTAAGTTAGCTTGCGTGATAATGCCGATGGCTGCAAATAAAATTTTCATATTCGACTGGCAGAGATCTGACCTGCGATTATTTTGCCCGGCAGACTAATCAGTACTGGCTTATCGTGGATAGCTCGGTAGAATATCGCGATTAATCGATAAAAGTGCTGTTTGAATTGACAGTCGATGGCATACTGTAGTCATTGATGTAAGCAAGAGGTTTTTATGGGCAATATTGGTTGGGTACAACTACTCATCGTGCTGGTAATTGTTGTGCTGTTATTTGGTACCAAAAAGTTAAAAGGCATTGGTTCGGATTTAGGCGGAGCCATTAAAGGGTTTAAGAAAGCCGTGTCGGAAGAAGATGCCGATTTTAAAGAGCCGCAGTCTAAAGTGGAAGAAAAGCCAAAGGCCGGTAGCGAATCTGTTAAAACAGAAAGCGAAACTAAAGAAAAACACTAATGTTCGATATTGGGTTTTGGGAAATCCTGTTAATCGGCGTATTGGCGCTTGTTGTGCTGGGGCCTGAACGGCTGCCTGGTGCTATGCGCTCTACTCTGAAAACAATTCGAAGCGTTAGGAACGTGGCCAGTGGGTTCAAGGAAGAAGTTGAGCATCAACTGCGGGTTCACGAGTTGCATGAGAATTTAAAAAAAGCGGAACAACAAGGGCTCAAGGATTTGTCACCGGAGTTGAAAAACAGCGTTGACGAACTCAAAGAAGCTGCCGAATCTGTTCAAAAACCGTATAAAAAGCCATAAATGTCTGAAGAAAATAGTCTTATATCGCATCTGATAGAGTTGCGCTCCCGGTTGCTGCGCGCTGTCCTCAGTGTCTTTCTGGTATTTATCTGTCTGGCATATTTTTCTAACGATCTTTATCAGTTGCTGGCTCAGCCGCTGTTACGGACGTTACCGGTGAATTCATCCATGATTGCGACAGATGTCGCGTCGCCTTTCTTCGCACCTTTCAAGTTAACCATGGTGCTGTCGTTTTTCATTGCTATCCCTTACGTGCTGTTTCAGGTGTGGGGCTTTGTTGCGCCGGGGTTGTATCGCAATGAGAAAAAGCTGGTAGCACCGCTGTTGTTTTCCAGTACCCTGCTGTTTTACGCGGGTATGGCGTTTGCCTATTACGTAGTATTTCCGGTGGTGTTTGCTTTCTTTACCTCGGTGGCCCCGGAAGGCGTTACTGTTGCTACCGATATCAACAGTTATCTTAATTTTGTTTTAAAGCTATTCTTTGCTTTTGGTGTGTCATTTGAGATCCCCATTGCCATAGTGCTGTTGTGCTGGACCGGCGTAACCGATGCTAACAGCCTGCGTCAGAAACGGCCTTACGTTATTGTCGGAGCATTTGTGATCGGTATGTTGCTGACACCGCCTGATATTATTTCCCAGTCGTTACTGGCTATCCCGATGTGGATTCTGTTTGAGTGCGGTGTAGTCATCGGTGCATTGTATAGTCGCGATGACGAAGATGAAAACGAAGCAGATGAGGAAGAGTCCGCCGCGAAGGACTAAACTGTT
This sequence comes from Pseudomonadota bacterium, assembly GCA_036141415.1. Lineage (GTDB taxonomy): Bacteria > Pseudomonadota > Gammaproteobacteria > Enterobacterales > Alteromonadaceae > Alteromonas. The sequence continues at coordinate 8,571 of JAYZXK010000337.1, read as the reverse complement.
CATATCAAATGGCCTGAGACACTAAAACAACCCCAAAGGATGCCAGCCATGAAAAAATTGTCCGCTTTGATTTTACCTGCTTTGTTGTGGCTGGTGTCAGTAAATACCTTTGCCGACAACCTGCTGCAGGCCATTGCATCCTGTAAAGCCATCGACAATGATTCCCGGCGCCTGGCTTGTTTTGATGCCATTCAATCCCCGGCCCTTAAGCGTTTAAGCGCATCCGAAAACGGTCAGAAAAAACTACAAAAACCAGTTGCCAGCGGCTCGGAAATGGCACGTGATAAGCAGGTTGCTAACATGTCTGAACAAGCTCAGGTCCGCCGCGATGAGCGCAAGCAGACTCAGCCGCGCAGTCAGGCACCAGCCGACTTTGGTTTACCACCAAAAACGGTAGAAGAAGACATTGATGAAATTACCGCAACCATCACGCAACTTGGGGAAACGGCGCGCGGCAAATTGCTGATCACCCTCGATAACGGTATGCAGTGGCAACAAAAAGACAGCCAGCCCATGCGGCTCGACACCGGCATGGAAGTGACTATCGAAAGCGGTTTTCTCGGCGCTTTCTTTTTAAGTTATGACGGCGTTAACCGCCGCATTAAAGTAAAGCGGATCCGCTAACATGACCTGGTTTGATGCCGGGGTGAATATGTTCGATGCGCGCATGCCCATCGAGCAAACCATAGAAAGTGCACTCGCTGCCGGCGTTTCCAGACTCTGTCTGATCACTACTCATCCAAATGAATGGCAGCAGGCAGAAGATTACTATCAACAGTATCCTGAGCAGCTGTGTTATACCCTTGGCGTTCACCCACATAATGCTAAATATGCTCGTCCTGAGCACTGGCAGGAGTTGCGGGCAAGGGCAGAGCAACCCGGCGTGGTGGCTGTGGGGGAATGCGGTCTGGATTATAACCGTGACTTTTCTCCCCGTGAAGTGCAGCGCGCGGTGTTTGCTGAACAACTGGCACTGGCGGTTGAGCTGAACAAGCCGGTTTATCTGCACGAACGGGATGCGTTTGCCGAACAGCTGGCCATTTTAGAACCATTTAGCAGTCAGTTGGCAGGGGGGATTGCCCATTGTTTTACCGGTACTCCTGAACAGATGCACAAATACCTGACATTAGGACTGTATATTGGTATTACTGGTTGGGTGTGCGATGCTAAACGTGGCGAGTCGCTGCGACAGGCAGTACAAGAGTTACCTCTGCAACGACTGATTCTGGAAACCGATGCGCCCTACCTGTATCCTAAGGATCGAAAACCGAGACAGCGCAATAATGCCCCGGCCTTTTTGCCGCATATCGGTCAAACCGTCGCTCAGATCAAATCGCTGAGTGTCGAACAGGTACAGAATATCAGCTTTAACAACGCCACACAGTTATTTGGCTAACAGAGCGAAATGTATGCAGTTTTTTGCCTCAACCAAACTGGTTACAGAAAAATGGTTATTTATTCTAACCAGCCTGTTGGTTGTGGCGGTGCTCATTGTCATCACCCGGTCTGCCCTTGATGATACCCAGAAGAGTTTTACGCCTGAGTTACAAGCTGCTGTCGCAGCCTTTTCGCCAGGTAGCTTAAAAGAGCTACAGGCGCAGACTAAAACCGACTGGCACCCGGTTACCAACCCAATTAGCTTTGGCTACAGCGATAAAGCCCATTGGGTAAGGTTTTCGTTAGCCTCGGCCAGTCTTGAAAGTCAGCCATCCTATATCGAAATCGATTATCCATTGCTGGATAACATTGACCTGTGGGTGGTGCAGGGTAAAGAGCTGCACCATTTTTCGGCGGGTGATAAGGAACCCTTTACTCAACGCGATCTGCGTTACAACAGCTTTTTATTTGCCCTGCCGGAAAATGACCGGCCGGCAGAGGTATTTGTACGGGTGCAGTCATCCAGTGTGATAAAACTGCCCGTAAAGGTCTGGCAGCGCCAGGCTTTCAGTGAATATACCGCCAATACCAACCTGATTATGGGCCTGTTCTTTGGTCTGTTACTGGCCATGGGGCTGAGTAATCTGTTTTTCTTTTTTACCACCCGCAATCTGACCTTTCTGTTTTATACCGGTTACGTTTTTTGCCTCGGCCTTACGCTGGCAAGTCTGCATGGCTTTGGTTACAAGTATCTGTGGCCCAACCAGGTTTGGTTCCAAAGCCAGGCCGTCGGGTTTCTGGCCAGCGCGACGCTGTTTTTTGCGGTTATTTTTTCCGGTTCATTGTTGGAAGTCAGGCAACACAGCCCGTTCTTTACCAAATGCTTCAGAGCCCTTTCGCTATCATTTCTGATATTAACAATCAGCGCTTTGCTGCTCGACTATGCCATCTCGATTAAAGTCTTTTTAGTGCTGCTTACCATCACGGTTATTCTGATTATGGGCGTGGCCATCTGGTTTGCCGTGCGCCGCATCAGTATTGCCGGATATTACGCGCTGGCGTGGAGTGCGCTGTTATTCAGCGCCTTGTCGGCCAGTCTGGATAATCTCGGTGTACTGAATATCAGCATTCCGTCGCAGGTATTGCTGGTGTACGGCGCCACCATCGAAGCTTTGATGTTATCGTTTATCCTTGCCATGAGTTACAGTCGCCAGCGCGATCAGATGATGCAGGCAAAGGAGCAGGCGCTTGAGCAGGAGCGCCAGGCGGTGTCGGCCAAACAGGAGCTTATTGAGCTGCAACAACGGGCCCAGGATGAGCTGGAGTATAACGTGCAGGAGCGCACGCTGGAGCTTGAGATTGCGCTGCGTGAGCTGTCGGATGCTAACCGCGAACTGGAAAAACTTAACACCATTGACCCGCTCACCGGCATTCGTAATCGCCGACATTTTGATAAGCGCTTACAAGCCGAGGGACGCCGCAGCCGTCGCGAGCAAACACCACTGGCACTGGCGATGATAGACATCGACCACTTTAAACAAATTAACGATCAATACGGCCACAGTGTGGGTGATAGTTGTATCCGCCATGTGGCTAAAACGCTGCAGAGCTTACTTAAGCGTCCGTCCGACGACGTGTGCCGCTACGGTGGTGAAGAGTTTGCTATCATTTTACCCAATACCGAAACCGAAGGGGCCGCTCAGCTGATTGAGTCAATGCGTCAGCAGGGAGCCGATAGCCCCTGTATTATCGACAATGAAAGCATTTCGCTAACCCTCAGTGGCGGCGTAGCCAGTGCAATTATTTCCCATGAAGATGCCGAGAAAGAATTGCTCAATCTGGCGGATGAAAGACTATATACCGCTAAACAAGCCGGTCGAAACCGGGTTGTTGCCAACTCAGTTAAACCACATTGAGACAAGACTATGAGCTATTCACAATATCTGCCGCGCCGCATGCGTCGTTTACGCCGTACCGAGGGATTACGGGCAATGGTGGCCGAAAATCAACTCACTGCTGCCGATCTTATCTATCCGGTATTCGTGCTGCCTGGCAGTAATCAGCGCGAAGCCGTGCCGTCTATGCCCGGTGTAGAAAGATTATCTATCGATCTGCTGGTCGAGGCGGCGAAAGAGGCCTATGAACTTGGGATCCGCAGCCTGGCGTTATTTCCGGTCACGCCCATGGAGAAGAAGACCCTTTGCGCCAGTGAAGCCTTTAATGCCGACGCAATCGCGCAAACTGCCATTCGCACGCTGAAAGCCGAGTTACCGGAAATGATGCTTATTTCTGATGTTGCTCTCGACCCGTTCACGTCTCACGGGCAGGACGGCCTGATTGATGAAGACGGCTATGTAATGAACGACGAAACGGTGGAAGTTTTAATCAAACAGGCGCTGTCACATGCCGGAGCCGGCGTTGATATTGTCGCGCCCTCGGACATGATGGACGGCCGTATCGGTGCCATTCGTGATGCGTTGGAAGAGGCCGGGTTTGTCCATACCTGTATCATGGCCTACGCAGCCAAGTATGCGTCTGCTTACTACGGGCCTTTCCGCGACGCGGTCGGCTCTGCGGCGAATATCAAAGGCGGCAATAAGAAAACCTATCAGATGGATCCGGCTAACAGCGATGAAGCCATGACTGAAATTGCCCTGGATCTGGAAGAGGGCGCTGATATGGTCATGGTTAAGCCGGGCATGCCTTATCTTGATATCGTTCGTCGCTGTAAGTCAGAGCTGGCAGTGCCAACCTTTGCTTATCAGGTGAGTGGTGAGTATGCCATGCACGTGGCGGCTTTCGACAATGGCTGGCTCAACCGTGAACAGGTCATTCTGGAATCTTTGCTGGCCTTTAAACGTGCCGGTGCCGATGGCATTTTAACTTATTTTGCTCCGCAAGCGGCCCGTCTGCTGCAAAATCGCTAAGCTAAGTGGCTGGCACTACTGACAGGTAAGGTGCCAGCCAGCTTTATGTTGTAACCAGGCTTCGTTAACTAGTTCCGCATTAATAAGAGGATGTTCCTTGAGCCATTTCTGCGGGACTGTCAGCGTCCAGTCGAGGCCGTCGACTTTCAGCTCAATGGCAGGAATATGTTGCTGATGGCGGCGTAAACACACAACCACCGCAATCCGCAGGATCCGTAATAAACCTTCCAGCATGGGCCTCACGTCCTCGTGGTACAAGGCAAAAGGCTGCAAATCGATAGCCTGACGATGGGCGCCTACCAGGTCTCTGATAGCAGCACGTTGTAAGCGGGTGTAACCGGGTAAATCAATAAAGTTAAGAATATAGGCACCGTGTTCGTGGTGCTTTTTGTACTCAATATGCAAGCCAACCTCGTGGAGCATGGCGGCCGCATCCAGCACCGTTTCGGTGTCCAGATGACAAAACGTCGATTGCTGACAGAGCTGCTTACATAAATTGATTGCCAGTTGTTTCACGTTTACCGCATGGGGCTTATCAATATGGTAGCGGCGGATGGCAGTATTTAATGTCTGAGTGCGACGGTCGTTATGTTTAAGGTTGTCCAGCATGCCATAAATTAACCCCTCGCGAAGCGCGCCGCCAGAAATATTCATGGTACGTATTTTTAATCGCTCAAACAAAGCTAACAGGATAGTCAGGCCACTGGGGAAAATGGGCTGTCGATTTGGTTCAAGACCATCGATCACCAACTCCTTCAGGTTGCCACAGTCAATGCACTGCTGCCTGAGGTTATACAGATAATCTATCCGGATAGCATCACTGATCCCCTGTGTTACCAGGATTTCAGTAATCGCCTGCGGTGTACCGGACGCGCCCAGACAGTTTTGCCAGTCAAAGCAAAGAAAGGCATCGGCAACCGGGTCGAGCAGTTCGTAGGCAGCTGCCGTGGCGCGTTCGAAGTTAGCTTCGGAAAGTTCGCCATCGAGGAAATAACGTTCCATAAAGGTCACACAGCCCATATCAAGGCTGACCATATGGATGGGCTGCATATCATTGCCGATGATAATTTCAGTACTGGCACCACCAATATCAATCACCAGAGAATTACCCTGATTTGCTGACGTATAGGCTACGCCAAGATAAATCTGCCGGGCCTCTTCTTCGCCGGGAATGACGTCGAGCTTATGACGCAGGATTTTCTCTGCTTTATCAATAAAGGTCTGCGCATTTACTGCCAGACGTAGCGTGGCAGTGGCGACTATACGAATATTAGAAGCGGGAATATCCTGTAATCGCTCAGCAAACGTCTGCAAACAATCCCAGCCACGTTGCATGGCTTCTTCACTTAAAACCATGTCTTTATCGAGACCGGCCGCCAGGCGGACCTTTTGTTTGACCTTACCGATAATCTGAACGCTGCCGTTGGCAACATGCACAACCACCATATGAAAGCTGTTCGACCCCAGGTCTACGGCGGCGTAGTATTCGCCGAGTGTCTCGGCGTCAAAATCGGTTTGTGGCTGCATAAGGTTTTACTGCGATATTAATTCTTTTTATGCTGTGGGCGCTTGCCTGAGCTTCTGCCTGAGTTATTGCGACGCGAAGACGGGCGACGGTTCTGACGACGCTGACGCGGTTTCGGTGGCTTAATATCGTCAAGCAAGGCATCCTGCACATATTCCGTAACCGGAATTGCATGCTGAATATAGCTCTCAATACCCGGCAAGTTGAGTGCGTATTTCTCACAGGCAAAACTGATGGCTACACCGCTCTTTCCGGCCCGACCGGTACGGCCGATACGGTGTACATAGTCTTCCGGGTCGTCGGGTAAATCATAGTTGAAAACGTGGGAAACCGCTTCGATATGCAGGCCTCGGGCTGCTACATCGGTGGCTACCAGAATGTCCAGCTTGCCGCCGGTAAAGTCTTCCAGGATACCCAGGCGTTTTTTCTGTGGCACATCGCCGCTTAACAGGCCAACCCGGTGGCCGTCGGCTTCTAGCCAGTCGGCAACGCGCTCACAGCCATGCTTGGTATTGGAAAATACAATGGCCTTATCCGGCCATTCTTCTTCCATCAGGGTTAGCAACAGCTTTATTTTATCGTCGTCCGACGGGTAAAATAACTCTTCTGACACGCGACTGGCGGTCATTTGCTGGGCTTCAACCTGTACGTGTGTCGGGTTGTTCATATGCTCGTAGGCCAGTTCCTGCACACGGTAGCTTAAGGTTGCTGAAAACAGCATACTCAGGCGTTCGGCGGCTGGCGGCATGCGGCGGAATAAAAAGCGAATGTCTTTAATAAAGCCAAGGTCGAACATGCGGTCGGCTTCATCGAGCACGGCTACCTGGATATTGTTCAGCGAAAACACGCCTTGTTTGTAATAATCCAGTATGCGGCCTGTCGTACCTATAACGATATCTACCCCATCCTGCAAAGTTTCGCGTTGACTTTGGTAACCTTCGCCCCCATAAATGAGAGCAAGTGAAAGCCCTGTATGCTTACTAAGCAGTTCTGCATCATTGTAAATTTGTACGGCAAGTTCCCGTGTAGGTGCCATAATAATGGCTTTTGGCCCTTCCTTTTCACCGTCAGCGTTGGGCTCCCGGCTCAAAATGTGGTGGAAAGTTGCGACCAGAAATGCCATGGTCTTACCCGTTCCGGTTTGGGCCTGGCCGGCTATGTCGTTACCTTCTAATAAAGGAGGTAAGCTTAGCGCCTGAATTGGTGTACAATGCGTAAAATTTGCAGCATTTAAGGCATCAATGACTTTGCCATTGATGGGTAAATCGGAAAAATGTGTTTCGGTTAAATGAGTTGTTTGCATAGCTTATAGCTTATCAGTGCTTGCATTAAAAAACAGTTTCTATATAACACTTATGGTAGAGCTGAACAATTCAGCGACAGACCAATTACGGAGAAAAGAATGAGCGACAAAATTATCCAGTTGACTGACGATAAGTTCGAAGCAGATGTTATCAATGCTGAAGGTCCTGTGCTGGTTGACTTCTGGGCTGAATGGTGTGGCCCGTGTAAAATGATTGCCCCTATTCTTGAAGAGGTCGCAACCGACTTTGAAGGAAAGTTAACAGTTGGCAAGCTGAATGTCGATGAAAATAATGAAACTCCGCCGAAATACGGTATCCGTGGCATCCCTACGTTATTGCTGTTTAAAGGCGGTAATGTTGCAGCCACTAAAGTGGGTGCACTGTCAAAAGCACAGCTGACTGAGTTTTTGAATGAAAACATCTGATACGGTGAAAATCGTACTGAGAAAACCGGCTAAGGCCGGTTTTTTTGTGCCTTAAAAACGCATTATTTGATCTCGGTTAATACCATCACTGCTCAGGTTGGTTAAGCTTCGGCGCTTTTTTAAACCGGTCATTTTAACGTTATGCGAAAACCTGAATTACTGTCACCCGCCGGGTCGATGAAAAACCTGAGATATGCAATGCACTATGGCGCCGATGCGGTGTATGCCGGTCAGCCCCGTTATTCACTGCGAGTGCGCAATAACGAATTTACCCTGGCCAAATTGCGCGAAGCCCGGGACTACACCAGAGCTCATCATAAGCAGTTGTATATCGTTAATAATATTGCGCCGCACAACACCAAGTTAAAAACCTTCGTGCAGGACCTGGCGCCGGTGGCTGAGTTAAAGCCCGACGCCATGATCATGTCGGACCCGGGCATAATAATGCTCACTCGCGAGCAGTTTCCTGATTTACCCATTCATCTGTCGGTGCAGGCTAATGCCGTTAACTGGGCCGCTGTAAAGTTCTGGCAGCAGCAGGGGATTAAGCGGGTTATCCTGTCGCGGGAACTGGGCTTGAATGAAATCGAAGAAATTCGCCAGCGTTGTCCGGATATCGAGCTTGAGGTGTTCGTGCATGGCGCCTTGTGTATGGCCTACTCGGGGCGTTGTCTGTTATCCGGCTATATAAACAAACGGGATCCTAATCAGGGTGCCTGCACCAATGCTTGTCGTTGGGAATATAAAGCGGAAGCTGCAGTGGGTAATGAAGTAGGCCAGTTTATGCAGGCTTGTGATGCCGTTGAGCCAACTCTGGGTATGGGCACGCCGACTGACCAGGCATTCTTATTAACCGAACCCCAGCGCCCTGATGAACCCATGCCTGCCTTTGAAGATGAGCACGGTACTTATATTATGAATTCTCGCGACTTAAGGGCTATTCAGCATGTTCATCGTCTGGTGGAGATGGGCGTGGATTCGCTGAAAATAGAAGGCCGTACCAAGTCGTTTTA
>JAYZXK010000336.1:0-5511 GCA_036141415.1 Pseudomonadota bacterium | reverse complement strand
TAGTCTGCTGTTGTACTGCAAAGCAGAGTAGCTGGTGACATATTGCAACAGTTACTCTTCGTTGAGTCCGTCATACAGGCCTTCGCCCAGACCTTCACCAAAGCTTTCGGCGTAGTCAAGGATCATGATATATGTCCCGATAACACCGGCACTGGAAATAATCATACTGGCAATAGAACCGCCTTGTACACTGGCAAAGTGCTCTTCAGATAAAGTGTGCATCTGTTTTCTCCTTCTTTACTGACCTACGGTCGCCGACGCAATATCGTCTACTACACCATTACCAATCAATATATTATTGTAGATATAACCTGCTGCATAACCGATGGCATAACCTACATCATGGGCCAGATCTTCCAGGTAATTACTGACTTCACCTGCACCGCTAATGGTCTGTGTTTCACTAAAAGTAAGCTCTCTCATATATTTCTCCATAATCTTCGCAGCACCTAATTGCTGCCTGATCATGGTGAATGTTTTCAGGCGAATCAGTAACTGTATCTAGTGGTGGTTTTGGGGCGGTTTATTGCGATTTAATCGCAGGCGATTTTCGATGAACTGACCGAGTAGTAAATACAGAATGAAGGTCTCGGTGGCAGGGTTGCCCAATAACGAGTCGCCCTTAGCAACCCGGGCATAGACCAACAGCAGGAATGTGATCACAGCGGGCGCATAGGCAATTGCGATAAAAACACGCGAGTGGTTTAATTGTTTAGCAATATTGATAGCAGTCATGATTCATCCTCTTTTAACCAATGCAAAAGCAGTTTACTGAGGTCGATGGCCTTACAACAGATACCAAAAGGACAGTTTTACCTTCAATTACACTATTACCCGTTAAAGTTGCTATAATGCGCGACTGATCTTAACCATGCGTTTATTATTCGGGGCCTTCCATGCAGTCAATTACTATCCGCCAGCCAGACGACTGGCACCTCCATTTTCGCGATAATGAAATGCTAGCCGAAACGGTGCCGGCAACGGCTCGCTGTTTTGCTCGCGCCATTGTGATGCCCAATCTGGTGCCGCCGGTAACGAATGCATCGCTCGCCATGGCTTACAAGGAGCGGATCCTGGCAGCACGCCCTGAAGGAAGTCAGTTTGAACCGTTAATGACGCTGTATCTGACTAACGAAACTACCCCTGCCGATATTACCGAAGCCAAAGCGGCCGGGGTTACGGCGTGTAAGCTCTATCCTGCTGGGGCAACAACCAACTCTGATGCGGCGGTGAAGGGGATTAACGCGTTGTATCCGGTATTTGAGCAAATGCAGAAAGATGGCATGTTGCTGCTGGTACATGGTGAAGTGACTGAATCTCATGTAGATATCTTCGACCGTGAAAAAGTGTTTATCGACGAGTATATGGTGAAGATCGTAAACGACTTCCCGGCGCTAAAAGTGGTCTTTGAACATATCACCACTGCAGATGCGGCCGATTTTGTGCTGGCTCACGGTGATAACGTTGGCGCTACCATTACCCCTCAACACTTATTACTTAACCGTAATGATTTGCTGGTGGGTGGGGTTCGCCCGCATAACTACTGTTTACCGGTATTAAAACGTAATACTCACCAGGCGCGGTTGCGCGAAGTGGTTGCGGCAGGTTCGAAAAAATTCTTTTTAGGCACCGACTCAGCGCCCCATGCCAAGCATCGCAAAGAAAATGCCTGTGGCTGTGCAGGGTGCTACAGCGCGTGGAGTGCCATTGAACTCTATGCCGAAGTGTTTGAGCAACTGGGCGCTATGGATAAGTTTGAAGACTTTGCCAGCAATAATGGCCCGGATTTCTACGGACTGGCGCGCAACAAAGGCACCATCACTCTGGTGAAAGAAAGCTGGCAGGTCCCTGAAATTGTTATCCTGGCCGATGGCACGGAAATGGTGCCGTTTTTTGCCGGACAAACCCTTAACTGGAAACTGGCTTAATTTATTTATGAGCGAACTGTTTAGCGACTACAATCTGCGCCCTGAGCTACTCTCGGCAATTGCTCGTGCAGGCTATACTGCGCCTCGTCCGGTACAGCAGGCGAGTATGCCGGCCATTCTGGCCGGGCGGGATGTGCTGGCTCAGGCACAGACGGGCTCCGGCAAAACCCTGGCCTTTGCGGTAGGTTGCTTGCAGCAACTCAATTTCAACAAAAATGCCATGCAGGCCATGGTGCTGTGCCCCACCCGGGAGTTAGCTGAGCAGGTAGCAGAGCAGTGTCGTGTGCTCGCTAAGGATATGCCAAATGCTAAGGTGCTGACGCTGTGTGGTGGTCAGCCAATGGGGCCACAAATTAACTCGCTGCGCCATGGCTGCCACATCATCGTGGGCACACCAGGGCGAGTCATGGATCATGTCCAGAAAAAACGCATAACGCTAAAACATTTAAAAGTGCGCGTGTTCGACGAAGCCGACCGCATGCTGGATATGGGCTTTACCGACGATCTGGGAGTGATTTTTGCTGGCTTACGCGGGCCGGTGCAAACCTTATTCTTTTCTGCCACGTTTACCGAGGCAACTACTGCTCTGGCGCAGGCCTATTTACGCGACCCTGAATCCATTAAAGTGGATTCGCAGCAACGCGCTAACGTGAGTGAGCTGGTATACACGGTGGAAGAAGGGCAGAGGTTTAATGCTTTGAAAGCATTACTTACCACTGAGCAGCCCAACAGCGCCATGGTGTTCTGCCGAACCAAACGAACCACCCAGGAGGTTGCCGACATGCTGGCTCAGGAAGGCTTTGTAGTGGCGGCGATCCAGGGCGATATGGAGCAGGTAGATCGTAACCGGGTACTGATGCGCTTTGCCAGTGATTGCTTAAATGTGCTGGTGGCCACAGACGTAGCGGCTCGTGGGCTGGATATCGCCGGCGTGGACTGTGTGGTGAACTATGAGGTCAGCGAAAACCCGGATGCGCATATTCACCGTATCGGTCGGGCTGGCCGGGCACAGCAGCCGGGTATGGCGTTCACCCTGATGAGTGAAAGTGAAGGCGCGGCCCTGGCGGCGATTGAAATTCATACCAAAAAGGATCTACAAAAGAAAGGCGCGCAGAGTCTGCGGTTTCATGCCAATCGGATTATTGAGCCGGAATTCGTTTGCCTTAATCTCAATGAAGGGAAAAAAGCGAAGTTACGACCCGGAGATATTCTGGGTGCACTCACTAAAGATGCTGATGTGCCCGGTGAGGACATTGGTAAAATTAAAGTGCAGGCTAATGAAAGTTTTGTGGCCGTAAAACGGCGCAGTGTAAAACGCGCATTAAAGCTATTTCGGGAAGGTAAAATTAAAGGTAAACGGGTTAGAGCATTTAAACTGTAAGGGGAAGTTATGACAGGGGAAACAGATTTAAATACGCTGCTTGGTGGGCTTAATCCGGTACTACAGCCAGAATCCTGGGTATTTGTCAGCATCCTGGTGCTGGACCCGGAAGTGTTTGTGAGACTTGAACCCAAGGTAATGTTTCGTGAAAAAGAGGGCGTTACCCTGGTTTTGTTGCAGTCGGTGGCCGACGCCGAAGGCTTCGCCTATGAGACGGTTTTTAATTGCATTACCTGCGAAATCCACTCCAGCCTGGAAGCGGTAGGGTTAACTGCGGCGATGTCGAAGGCACTCACCGAGCAGGGGATTAGCTCAAACGTAATAGCCGCGTTTTATCATGATCATATATTTGTCCCGCAGGTCGATGCCGAGCGGGCGATAGCGGCCCTTAAAGCACTGACCGCCGAACATAGCTAATTTTACTTCATATATTCATCGAGCCAGGCAATCACTTCCTGCTGCATGGTCTGACGGTTTTTAACCAGGCCATGGTTGTCGCCTTTATAGATAACCAGTTTGTTTTTATGCTCCACTTGGTCGAGGGCGGCGGCCAGCGCACGGGATTGCTCCGGGTTGACCCGCTTATCCTCGCTGCCGTGGAGTAATAACACCGGTGCCTCGGGCAGTTCGTCCAGCCAGTTTATTACCGAGCGAGCAGCGAGAGCGGCTGATTTATTGTTGTCGTAGTCGGGAATGCGGCCGCGGTATACCTTTTCCATCATCGGGCGCCAGTTAAGTTCTTTTGCCAGATCGGCAACGCCGGCAATGCCGACAATCGCCTGCACATTATCCAGCTCCCTGGCGGCAAGGTAAGATTGCATCGCGCCGCGACTCCAGCCTACCAGTGCAATATTGCTGGTGTCTGCCATGGGTATATTGGCTGCTACCTCAACCAATGTAGTCACATCCTTTACATCTGCGCCACCAAACTCATCGGCTCCGTTATTTTTGATAAAACGAGCGCTTGCGCCGCGATACTGACTGCCAATAACCACATACCCAGCCTGGGCAAGCTCAGCCTGAAGCAATAATTTTTTGGCGAACATTACATAACCAAACTGAGCATTGCCGCCGCGATTATAAATGACGAGCGGTAACCTGGTTTTGGGTTCCCTGGGCGCAAGGTAATAGCCTTCAACGGTCACGCCATCCACTTCATAGGTAAAATCATAGCAATCCAGCGATTGTTTGATGCGGTTGTATTTTTCTTCCGGAAACGCCCAATTAAAGGCCTTCTCATTAAAATTTGGTTTTTTACTGGCGAGGGTATTTTTCCAGGTTTCATAGCTACTAAACGGCCCGCGGAAACAATCCTTCATTGGCGATCCGGTTGGCAAGCCTTTAGTGGTTGCCTGAACGCAGCCGCTGATCAGGCAACAGAGAAGTAACAGTAATTTAGGTAACATCACGTTAAGTCCTTTTTATGTGAAGAGGTAAGTTTAAGCAGCCATAGCTTACTTCATGACCGCAGTAGTTCTACCCCTTGTGTGTAAATAAGTGTAACGGAAAATGTTGTTACTCCCACCAGGCAAATGAATAACCATGCCCATAATAGGTGCATTGCTTTGCATTGTATTGGGCTATCAAAGGTTAACCACTGAGTTATTTGTGTCCGATTTGTGCGTAAAGTTCACCCAATCGTCTATTATTAGTAGTTAATCGTATATTTTATAAGTTTAGCCCTGTCTGCAACCAAGCTGGCACCGGCGGTGCATCCGTATGCGCATCCATTAGTTTTTAGGGGTTTTTTCGTTGAATAATCACACTATGAGCCGCCGTGCATTACTGGGCTGGATAGGTAAAACGGCGGGTGCCAGTGCCATGTATCAGGCTATGACTTCCCTGGGGTTTGCGGCGGAGTCATCACACCCGGATAAATTAAAGCTGGGCGGTGCAAAAAAAGGCGCCACAGTGTTGGTGCTGGGTGCAGGACTGGCCGGTATGACATCGGCCTATGAATTAAGAAAGGCTGGCTACAAAGTAAAAGTGCTTGAATTTAATGCCCGGGCTGGCGGGCGCTGCTGGACGCTGCGTGGCGGCGATACCTATACCGAATTGGGTGGCGAGACTCAGCAATGTCAGTTCGCCGAGGGCAACTACATTAATCCTGGCCCCTGGCGAGTGCCTTATCACCACCATCATGTGATGTCTTATATTAACGAATTCAATATCGCCATCGAGCCCTTTATTCAGGTGAACTAT
>JAYZXK010000335.1:0-6458 GCA_036141415.1 Pseudomonadota bacterium | reverse complement strand
GAACGTCAACTGATTGAATTAATAGATGAAAAAGTCGATCGTGTACTGATAATGTTACATGGTCGTGGTGGTGAAGATGGCAGCATGCAAGGGGCTTTACAGCAGCTCAAAATACCTTATACAGGTAGCTCTGTACTGGGTTCAGCACTGGCGATGGATAAGATCCATAGCAAGCAAATCTGGCAATGCCTGAATATTCCCACTGCGAAATATGAAATTGCTGTAAAAAGTCGCTTTGAAGCTGGATCATGCGGCGCTATAATGAGTAAATTAGGGGGAAAAGTCATGGTTAAACCGGCTCGGGAAGGTTCGAGCATCGGGATGGCCAAAGTGACTAGCGCTAAACAACTCGCGACTGCCATACAAGACGCATTCAAATACGATAATACAGTCTTGTTGGAGCAGTATATTGAAGGACCTGAATATACCGTTGCCGTGGTGCAAGGGCAGGCTTTACCTTCGATCCGCATGTCAACCCCGCATATATTTTACGATTATTCGGCTAAGTATCAGGATAATACGACCGAATATTTTTGCCCGAGTGGTTTGTCTGATGAAGACGAACACTATCTGGCAACGCTGTGTGCATCTGCATTTGAAGCGCTATCGGCCACTGGCTGGGGGCGGGTAGATGTAATGCAGGACAAACAATCTGGTGAGTTTTATTTGCTTGAGGCCAATACGGTGCCGGGTATGACTGAGAAAAGTCTGGTGCCCAAGGCCGCGGCGGCTGCCGGGATTAGTTTTACCGACTTAGTTTTAGCGATTCTGGCAACCAGTATGGAGTAACCCGAGAATGTCAGCAGAACAACGCCAGGCGCCCTGGGGCGGCATTGCTTTTTTAGCCGTGTTGGTGGTGTTGCTGATAAGCGGTGGCATTCATACCTACAACTGGATGCAGGACGAGCAACAGGCACCGGTGCAGGTTATTGACTTCTCCGGGCAGTTTGAACAACTGGACGTACTGAAGCTGGAGCGGCTTATCCGGCAGTCTCAGCCAGGCAGTTTTTTTGCGCTGGATGTCAACGACATTCATCGACTGCTGGAGCAACAGGCCTGGGTGTACCGGGCATCGGTACGTAAACAGTGGCCTAACCGGCTAAAGGTTTACCTGGTGGAGCAAACACCGGTAGCCAGATGGAACGACGATTTAATGCTTAACCCTTATGGCGAAAGTTTTAACGCTGAGGGTAAAAACTTAGGCTTACCGCGCCTGTTTGGCCCGGGTGGCAGTGAGAAAACGGCATTAGAAGGGTTTAACGCCATGCAGCGGTTACTGCGCAGCCGGCAACTGGATATTGAAGAGTTGTCGTTATCAGAGCGTTTCGCCTGGCAGGTACAACTGGTAAACGGCATTGAGATAAACCTTGGTCGACAGGAGTTTATCGACCGTTTACAACGATTTGTGGATGTTTACCCGTTACTGAGTGAACAACCTAAGGGTGTTAGTTACGTGGATTTACGTTACGACACAGGGCTGGCCGTAGGCTGGCAAAATGAAACTGATACTAATCAGACTAAAAGTTAATAAGAGATAAGCGGCATATGTCTAAACCGGCAGAACGTAATTTGATTGTAGGACTGGATATCGGCACCAGCCGTGTAAAGGCGGTCCTCGGCGAGTTACTCGACGATGAGCAAATCAGTATCGTAGGTGTCGGTACCCATCCTGCCCGTGGTATGGACAAGGGTGGCGTGAACGACTTGAACCTGGTGGTAAAGTCTGTTCAAAGTGCAGTAAACGAAATGGAACTGATGGCCGATTGTCAGGTCTCTTCTGTGTTTATGTCGATTTCAGGACGGCACGTAAAATGCCAGAACGAAAGTGGCATGGTGCCGATTAACAATCAGGAAGTGACCCAGGAAGACGTTGATAATGTGGTTCATGCGGCACGCTCGGTACCCATTGCGGCAGAACGACGGTTACTGCATGTATTGCCACAGGAATTTACCATTGATGTGCAGGAAGGCATTAAAAACCCGATTGGTATGTCTGGGGTAAGAATGGAAGCCGAGGCCCATATCATTACCTGTGCGGACGATATGGCGAAAAACCTGGTGAAATGTATCGAGCGCTGCGAATTGCAGGCCGATCAAATCATTTTCTCGGCGCTGGCATCCAGTTATGCAGTACTCACCGACGATGAGCGGGAGCTCGGCGTCTGTGTGGTAGACATTGGTGCTGGTACGATGGATATTGTGATCTACACCGATGGTGCGATTCGTTATACCGCGGTGGTGCCGTTAGCCGGTAATCAGATTACCAGCGATATTGCAAAAATCTTCAGAACGCCAATTAGCAATGCTGAAGAAATAAAAGTTAACTATGCCTGCGCGCTAAAAGACATGGTTAGCATGGAAGAGAGTATTGAGGTGCCCAGCGTTGGCGGTCGTCCGGCGCGGGTAATGTCTCGTCATACTCTGGCAGAGGTCATAGAACCTCGGTATCAGGAATTGTTCGAACTGATACATAAAGAAATTAAAAACAGTGGTTTTGAAGAGCAGATCGCTGCGGGCTTGGTGTTAACCGGTGGTACCGCAAAGATGGAAGGGGCTGTTGAAATCGCTGAGGAAATTTTCCAAATGCCGGTGCGGGTGGGTAGTCCGCTGAATATGGTTGGCTTGTCGGAATATACTGACGATGCCAGCTTCGCAACGGCAGTGGGGTTACTCCACTATGGAAAAATGCAAGCAGATAATAAAAAAACGAGCAAGCAACGCGTGGCGGATGGTTTATTCAAGCGCGTGCAAAGCTGGTTTAAAGGTGAATTTTAAATTTTAGGGGGCGCTTAGGTTTATCAGCGAGAGTCATGGAATGCTCAATATGCAGGTGAACTCAAGTGTTAGAAAGACGTACAGAACCGGAGAGTAAGTATGTTTGAATTAATGGATAGCCACGGCGAAGAAGCCGTAATCAAAGTCATCGGTGTCGGTGGCGGCGGTGGCAATGCGGTTGAGCACATGGTGTCTCAGAGCATTGAAGGCGTAGAATTTATTGCAGTAAACACCGATGCACAGGTGTTACGTAGCTCTTCTGCAGATGTCACTCTGCAGATTGGCTCTAATGTGACTAAAGGTCTGGGTGCAGGTGCTGATCCTAATAAGGGTCGTGAAGCCGCACAGGAAGATCGCGAGACTATCCGCCAGGCGCTGGATGGTGCTGATATGGTATTTATCACCGCAGGTATGGGTGGTGGTACTGGTACCGGTGCCGCGCCGGAAGTGGCCAAGATTGCCCGTGAAATGGGCATCCTGACGGTTGCTGTGGTCACTAAGCCGTTTCCATTTGAAGGTAAAAAGCGGACTGATTTTGCTAACCAGGGTACTGATGAACTGGCTCGCAACGTTGACTCGCTGATCACCATTCCCAATGAGAAGCTGCTGAAAGTGATGGGTCCGGGCACGCCGCTGTTACAAGCGTTTAGTGCTGCCAATGACGTATTACGTGGTGCGGTGCAGGGTATTGCTGAACTGATTACCCGCCCAGGTTTGATCAACGTGGATTTCGCCGACGTACGAACTGTAATGTCTGAAATGGGTAAAGCCATGATGGGCAGCGGTGCAGCCTCAGGCCCGGACCGTGCTGAAGAAGCGGCAGAAGCAGCGATTGCCAGCCCGCTTCTGGAAGACATCGATCTGTCAGGTGCACGGGGTATTCTGGTGAATATCACCGCAGGCCCTGATTTCGCTATCGACGAGTTCGAAACGGTAGGTAATGCGGTTAAGGCTTTCGCCTCCGAAAACGCTACGGTAGTAGTGGGTACCGTTATCGACATGGAAATGACCGAAGAACTGCGGGTTACCGTAGTAGCCACCGGGATTGGCGCCGAGCGCAAGCCCGACATCTCGCTGGTTAGCTCTGAAGGTTCACGCCTGAGTGCTTCAGCCCGTGAGTTCCAGTCCAGCGGAGAGTCCCGTGCGGTAGGTGGCACAGAAGGTAATCAGGCGCTCAAAGCGGATGAAAATGCGCAGCCTGGCAATGACCTCGAATACCTGGATATTCCGGCATTCCTGCGTAAGCAGGCGGACTAGAACGGTAAACAAAAATTTACAGGGTACTTGGTCAAAAGGTTAAGGTTGTTCATAAAATGACCGATATTTTTGACAAGTAAGTGATGGCTAACTATAATGTTTGGCCGCTTTAGGTTAGGTGTTTTTTAAAGCCATGATTAGACAACGTACAATTAAACATGCAGTCCAGGAAACTGGCATAGGTTTGCACAAAGGGGACAAGGTCACGATGACTCTCCGGCCTGCGCCTGCGAACACGGGAATCGTGTTTCGGCGTATTGACCTTGAACCGCATGTGGACATTCACTCCCGCGCTAACGCGGTAGGGAATACCATGTTGTGTACCTGTCTGAATAATGACGACGGGGTGAGCATTCATACCGTGGAACACTTAGCGTCAGCATTAGCCGGACTGGGCATCGATAACATCATTGTTGAAGTTAACAGCAATGAACTGCCAATTATGGATGGCAGTGCGAGTCCGTTTGTATTCCTGCTTCAGTCGGCTGGTATTGAAGAATTAAACGCGCCTAAGCGCTTTATTCGCATCACTAAACCAGTTCGTGTGGAAGACGGCGACAAATGGGCAGAATTACGCCCGTACGACGGCTTCCGGGTTGATTTCCAGATTGACTTTGAACATCCGGTCATCAGCCAGACTCGCCAGCACATGGTAATGGATTTTGATTCCTGCTCGTATGTGAACGAAGTGAGTCGCGCCCGTACCTTTGGTTTTATGCGTGATCTGGAATACATGAACGCTAATAATCTGGCCCTCGGTGGCAGCATGGAAAATGCCGTCGCGCTGGATGACTACCGGGTACTGAACCCGGAAGGTCTGCGTTATGACGATGAATTCCTGAAGCATAAAATTCTCGACGCCATCGGTGACCTGTATTTAGGTGGTCACAGCATCATTGGTGAACTGGCGGCATATAAAACCGGCCATGGTCTTAACAACAAATTGCTCAATGCAGTACTCGCTCAGCGTGATTGTTGGGAATACATCACCTATGAGTCGCAGGACGAAGCGCCAATACGCTACGCGCAACCCGCTCTGGCCTAATACTTTATGCTGAAAAAGCCGCCCTCGTGGCGGCTTTTTTGTTGTTTAATTGGGGCGAATGTCGCTAGAATAGCGAACTATAACAATTAAGCTGGCAACTAGTGCACTGCTGGCTCAAAGCAGAACGATAAAAAAGACTTCATAATGAAACTAACAGTGACATTTATTGGTAAGCATAAACGCATCAGGCGCAGCATTAGTGTGCGCTCGATCGTAAGCCTTACCGTGTTATCGTCACTGTTTGTTCTGGTATCCAGCCGTTCTACCGACTCTTCCTTTGAAAACCTTGCCCGCGTAAAAGTTGCCCAGAATATTTTAGAAGCCGAACAGCAGCAGGTAGATTCCCTTGCTGCCGCAACCGACGAACAGGTTAAGGCATTGGCCGCGCAACTGATGGCAATGCAAAATTCGCTGGATAA
Source organism: Pseudomonadota bacterium (assembly GCA_036141415.1). Lineage (GTDB taxonomy): Bacteria > Pseudomonadota > Gammaproteobacteria > Enterobacterales > Alteromonadaceae > Alteromonas. The sequence goes on along the minus strand of JAYZXK010000335.1, from coordinate 962 downwards.
AATAGACGCAAAAACCCAGGTATTGGCTAAAGCAATGGGTGTGGATGAGCAGTCGGTAGGCGATTTCGGACTGGCATCAGCCACCATCAATAGTCAGCTGGAAGACGAAGAACGGCGGTTATTATCGCCGATAAAAGCATTAAGCAGTCAGTTAAAGCACAAGCAGCAGCAACTGGCCGCCCTTGAAAGATTGGTTACCGGGCACCATATAGATGAACAGATTAGTTTGTCGGGACGCCCGATAGAGACAGGATGGTTATCATCCTACTATGGCATGCGCACGGATCCCTTTACCGGACAACCGGCCATGCACAACGGATTAGACTTTGCCGGTGAAGTAGGTGACGATGTTGTTGCCACCGCGGCGGGCATAGTGACCTGGTCAGGCGATCGGTACGGTTATGGACATCTCGTGGAAATAGAACACGGCGATGGATTAGTAACGCGCTATGGTCACAATCAGACTCTGCTGGTTAATAAGGGTGATTTGGTTACGAAAGGCCAGGTTATCGCGCTAATGGGGAGTACCGGACGTTCTACCGGCGCTCATGTCCATTACGAAGTCATTAAAGCAGGTCAAAAAGTCGATCCACTCCCTTACGTTTACAAAAAGTAGCGTAAGCCTCTATTACACGCCAATCAATCTATTGTAACGCGACAGATTAATCTGCCGATCAGATTTTTTTGTTTTTGATAAATCACAGAAGTGGAAATACCAACACAATGTTTGCAAGCATGCTCAGGAAAGTATTTGGCAGTCGTAACGATCGACTATTAAAAAAATTACAAAAGCAAGTCAATGCCATTAATGCGCTGGAAGCAGAATACGAAGCCCTTGATGATGCTGCGCTAAAGCAGAAGACGGCAGAGTTTCAGCAACGCCTGAAAGATGGCGTGAGTCTCGATGACATTCTTATCGAAGCATTCGCAACCGTTCGCGAGGCCAGTAAACGTGTGTATGG
>JAYZXK010000334.1:0-4016 GCA_036141415.1 Pseudomonadota bacterium | reverse complement strand
GGATCGCTTCTGACGTATTGATCGCCGCTTCACGCTTCGCTTCGGCTTCTACGGTAATGTTCACCGCTTCACGCTCTGCTTCTTTACGGGCGTCGATAACTTCAATTTCCATGCGTCGATTAGCTTCGGCCACCTGGCGGGTAGTAATAACCGCTTCTTCTTTTTCAACCTTGAGCTTTTCGGCTTCAGCCGCTTTGGCGCGGGCAGCGGATTCTTCTTCAGACTTATTGGCAATAGCAATTTGTTTATTCTGCTCGGCAACTTCAATTTGCTGCAGTTGCAGAATGCGTGCTTCGTCGATAGCTTTACGCTTTTCTATCTCGCGGGCTTCAATGGTTTGCGCTTTTTCGATTTCCGATGCAGAAATGGCTTTTTCTTTAGCAATTTCAGCCTGGCGTTCTTCCTGCTCTTTTTGTTCGCGTTGCTTGGCAATCTCGGCTTTTTGTTCCTGCCGTTTAAAGGCCAGTGACTGTTCCTGCTGAATGCGGGCTTCTTCTTCATCACGCTTGATGTTTAACGACAGTTTTTCTGCTTCCAGGTTACGCTGTTCAATCTGGATGCGGTTTTCCTGTTGAATATCGTTGGTTTCTTTGCGTTTTTCTTCGATGATTTTGGCTAAGCGGGCACGACCTTCGGCATCGAACGCGTTGTTTTCATTAAAGAATTGCAGATCGGTCTGATCGAAGCCGGTTAAGCTGACGGACTCCAGCTCAAGGCCGTTCTTTTCAAGATCGTTAGCCACACTTTGCTGCACTTTTTGCACAAAGTCGGCGCGTTGTTCATGCATTTCGGTCATGGTCATCTCGGCCGCCACCGCACGAAGTACGTCGACGAACTTGGATTCCATGAGCTTTTTCACTTCTTCGGCACGGGTGGTTCGCGTGCCCAAGGTTTGCGCTGCCATGGAGATGCCGGCTGCATTAGGTGCTACTCGCAGGTAAAAGTCGGCTTTCACATCCACTCGCATACGGTCTTTGGTGATCAGCGCATCCTTGGAGGTTTTTTCTACCTCAATGCGCAGGGTATTCATATTAACCGGGATCACCTCGTGAACCACTGGCAGTACCAGCGCGCCGCCATCCTTGATGACTTTTTCGCCGCCAAGGCCGGTACGTACAAAGGCGGTTTCTTTGGTCGCCCGGGTATATAAACGGGCAAAGATAAAACCAATAACGAGCAGGCCGATGACTGCTGCGCCGATCATTATCAGCATGAAAGGTAAGTTACCTAATCCTGAATTTTCCATAATGACTACTTCTATCGTAAAGGGTTAAAGGTCGGAATAACGACTTGCTAACCAGCGGTAATCCCGCTTTTGTATTAATAATATTTTTTCGCCCTGGCTGAATTGCTCATCAGGCTCGAGAGGCTCTACCAGCAGATAATGAGGCTGGCCATGGGCATCAATAAATTTACCTTCCGCCGGACTGTTCTGACGGGCAACGCCTACAGTGATGTGGCCTACCGTGCCAATCAGTTCATCGGCTGTGGTGGCTGATGATTCCTGTTTGGGGAGCAGGCGGGCAATAAAGGTACCGAACCGGGCCGTAAAAAACAGGCCTGCTATAACAGCCAGAAGCGTTATTAGCCAACGGGCAAAATAGGTGTCCAGCAGCGTGAGAGAAAGAAAGTTAAATGTCAGACCGGCAGAGCCAAAAGTGGTAAGCAGTAATACCAGCCAAACCAGCAGCGGCAGTCTGTCGAGCGCCAGCCAGCTACCAAACTCGGTAAAACCTGAAGAAGTATCAGTGTCGGCATCCAGTGCCGCCTGATCGTCGACTAGCCCTAGCAGACTAACCCCAAAAAACATCCCTGCCATTTCCAGAATGAAAAGCGCTATAACAATGCCCAGCGCACAGCTAAACCAGAAATTGGCATCATCTAATAAGAATGACAACATGCCACCGTCCCTGATGGTGAATCCAAAAGTAAGAGAATTAGTGTAATCCTAAAATAGCCAGAGGGTAAAGCACTTAATAGGTAGTTCAGGCCTAACGTTCAGGATACGTCATTGCCATATGGTTTAAGCTTTCTCAACACATACAACCGCCAGATTGTATAACTATTTACCATTAGCAGCGTCGTTTCCAGCAACGTACCGCCGATGGAGCCAACAATAATATTGTTGGTGAGCCAGCAAAGAGCGCCGCATAAAAACGCCAGGCGCATTTTAATGCCTGACAGACAATACAGCGCATAAGTCCCTATGCACGTGCCCAGAATAGGAAACAAGTCGTACCACACATCGGCCAGATAAATTCCCAGTGCCAGCGTAATCGCAATAAACAGGTAAGCCACGATGCGCGAACGGGTTTTAATGGATAAGCCGGTCCTAACCACCGATAACAATGCACTTAAACAGGCGGTAGTGGCGCCAAGTAGCGCAAAATGCAGGGCGTGATTTAGATTCATCACTACCATCATAATGCGCAGATGCTGGTCGTCTTTCTGATAGAAACACAAAATGCCGAGCACAAAGCTCAGCATGCCAAACGCCTGGGCGATATTAAATTCGGGTAGCAAAATAAATGAGTTGCTTATGGTTGGTGACTATTCAGGTTTAAACACGCCAATAACGTTGGCGTTTTTGCTGGCGGTTTTTACCTTTTCCTGGGGTTGCGATTCGGCATAGCCGCACTCCACACAGGTGAGTTTTTCGATGTTGTTTTCGAAAAATAACATAATGGTGTCGGTGGCCTTGCATTTCGGGCAAGTGGCACCGGCAATAAAGCGTTTTCGTTGGCGTTGACTCATGGGGTAAACCGTTGTGACTAATTAAGGTTATTTACGCACTGCGCGCAAATGCAGATCGCTTGCAGCGGTTCTGGTAAACTACACAGCCAGACTATGTTATCACAGGTATTCGCAGTTTTATGATCCAGTTATCCGACGTCACCTTGTTGCGCGGCAGTAAAGTACTGCTCGATGGCGCATCGGCACAGGTTTTTCCCGGCCATAAAGTTGCCCTTATAGGCAGTAATGGCTGCGGTAAGTCGAGCCTGTTTGCTTTGTTACGTGGCGAACTCAGCGTGGATGCTGGTGATTGTGCGGTACCTGCTGACTGGCGCATTGTGAGCGTGGCGCAGGAAACGCCTGCGGTGGAGCGTAGTGCCATTGATTATGTGATTGACGGCGATAACTATTTACGCGGCCTGCAGCAAAAACTCAGTGAAGCAGAAGCGGCGCATCATGGCGAAGAGATAGGCAAGTATCACGATTTACTCGCTCAGGCCGGTGCCTACGACGTGGAAGCCAGAGCCGCCACCATCCTCGCCGGTTTAGGCTTTGCCCAAAGCCAGCTCACCGCACCGGTTACCGATTTTTCCGGTGGCTGGCGAATGCGTTTAAACCTGGCTCAGGCGCTGCTGTGCCCGTCTGACCTATTGCTGCTCGATGAACCCACCAACCACTTGGATTTAGACGCGGTTATCTGGCTGGAGCGCTGGTTGCAGCGTTATCAGGGTACCTTGTTACTGATTTCCCACGATAAAGCGTTTATTGATAACACCGTGGCGCAGATTATCAGTGTTGAGCAGCAACAGTTGATTGCCTACACCGGTAACTACTCGAGCTATGAAACTCAGCGCGCAGAACGACTGCGCTTACAGGACATCGAATTCCGCAAGCAGCAGGACAAAATCGCTCATTTAGAATCCTTTATTACCCGCTTCAAAGCCAAGGCGAGTAAAGCCAAGCAGGCGCAAAGCCGCATCAAGCAGTTAGAGCGGATGGAAACGCTGCTGCCAGCCCATCACGCCAGCCAGTTTAGTTTTGAATTTAAAGCACCCACGGCATTGCCTAACCCGCTCATTCAGATGGAAAAGGTCATGCTGGGTTACGGCGAACATATCGTGCTGGAGCAGGTAAAGCTCAATCTGGTGCCGGGCAGTCGCATTGGCTTACTGGGCCGTAACGGCCAGGGAAAATCTACGCTGATTAAATTACTGGCCGGGGTACACGAGCCGAAAACCGGCGTATTCACCACGGCAAAAGGGTTGAACGTGGGGTATTTCGCC
>JAYZXK010000333.1:0-7666 GCA_036141415.1 Pseudomonadota bacterium | reverse complement strand
CCACTGCCACTTACCGTAGATGGCAGGAAGGCATCCACGTTTACTACCGCCCTGGCCCGCTCATCTGACGCCTTGTGGATAGGCGGTACCGATGGTTTATGGCAACAGCCTGCGATAGCGACTGAGCCAACAGTGCAGTTACTGCCAGAGCATTTTAGCGAGCGTCGCGTGGCTTCGCTGCTGGCAACACCCGATGTACTCTGGATAGGCAGTTGGCAAGGCTTACTGCACGGCAAGCTTACCAATGGGTTACTCAACAGTGGGGATATTGAAGCGGTCAAGGATCCGCGTCTGGCGCAACAATTTATTGCCGACTTATATGCCGATAGCCTCGGTCAACTGTGGGTGGCAACCAGCGGTAGCGGATTGTTTGTACTCACCACTGATAACCACTGGCTTGAGTTCACTACTGCCGTTGGCCTTCCCGGCGACAATGTTATTGCCATCGCCGGTGAGAGTGATAATCAGGTATGGGTAGGCACATCGCGTGGCATTGCGGCCATCGATATTAAACAAAAACACCTGCGTGTGATAACCGCCGGTCCCCTTGCTGTAAACAGCCCTTACTCCCGTGCAGCGGCCACGATGACAGCTGCAGGCGACCTGGTGTTCGGCGGTAAGAATGGCCTGACCATCATCTCACCGGGCGAATTACCGAGCCAGATTAGACCTTTAGCTCTGAACATTACGCAACTGGAAGTCATTACCGCAGATAACCGCAAGGTTTATCCGACAACCACACTGGAGCATGTTGCAATCAGTGCACAGCCTAAGCGTATTTCTGTTGAATTTGTCGCGCTGGACTTCCTTGACCCGGAACATTTGCAATACCGTTATCGCCTGACCACAGGCGAGGACAACTGGACACAACTCGACGCCGATCACCGGGTTGTTACGCTCACCGATCCGGCCCCGGGCGAGTACAAACTGGAACTGCAATACTCCGACAACGGCACTACCTGGCATCAGGCAACGCTCAGTCAACGATTTACTGTGCACCCCGCATGGTTTCAGACTATCTATGCCAGCATAGCCAGCCTGATGCTGTTGGCCATTGCTATTTTTGTTTTGCATCAGTTAGGTCTGCGCCATTACCGCCACCGACAAAATATGCTGGAGCAAAAAATTGCCGAGCGCACGGCCGAATTACTAAGCGCTAATGAGAAACTCAGTGAGCAGGCCCTTGCCCTTGAAAAAGCCAGCTTAACTGATGCACTAACCGGTTTACATAACCGACGCTTCTTAAACCAGAACATACAGCGGGATATCAGCCGCATAAATCGTTACTACAAAGACTGCCAGGCCGCTAATACGCGCCCGGGTAATCAGTCTGATACATTGTTTTATATTATCGACCTGGATCATTTCAAACGCATTAATGATAACCATGGCCACCAGGCCGGTGATGCGGTACTGGTAGAAACCCAAAAACGATTGTCGGCCATTTTCCGCGACAGTGATTATCTGGTGCGTTGGGGTGGCGAGGAATTTTTAGCGGTGGTGCAGGATACGCCCCGGGAAGAAGCATATCTGCTGGCTGAGCGTATAGTGGATGCAGTCAATAGCAGTGACATGAATATAAACGGGCACACGCAATTAAAGGTAACCTGCTCAGTGGGCTTCGCTGCTTATCCACTGCACCAGCACCGTTTTACCTTTTTTGACTGGCAAAGCACCGTTGGCATAGCCGATGCGGCGTTGTACGGTGCCAAACGCCGTAGTCGCGATACCTGGATGGGCATTACCGGCATTCGGTCTACGGTATCCGACAGCACCCTGGAACTTATCAAACAACAACCCGCGCGTATATTCGATCATGCCAACGTACTGGTTCGTCAGTAATGCAGTGTTAGCTATGTCTTTTGATGTGCCGAATAGCCAGCATGTCTACCGGTGTATTACGGCCCCGGTACTGGTAACGAATAAGGTGGGCCAGCTCAGCGTAAAGTGCGCTGATTTCGCCCGGCATCTGTGAGGGCTGTTTATCCTGCATATAATGGAACAGCAATTTAAGCTGATGTTCGCGAACCTGATAGCGTACCAGGCGATTAAGCGCGGCCTGCCAGTGCCGCCAGTTGGTAATGCGCAAACCGTCAAAATAAAACTGTGCGGCGGGCACTACCCGCAGCCGTTTACTGGGCGCAAATAACTGCTGGTATTCAATGCTGCCTTTGGTCAGGCAGGTTACCAGAAAGTCTTCACCAATAAGCCCGGCGGGCAGCATGATAGACTCTTCGCGAATTTCGTTTACCAACTCACCTCTCAGGGCGTAAAGCGCCCCTGCCAGCCGCCCCCAACGCTGCATATTATTGAGCCATTTCACCCGGCTGCGACCATTGGCCGGCACCGCCGCAGTGGCCAGAACATGCGAAGTATTCTGTAACGGCGCTAACAGTTCTGGCAACGCGTTGTCAGCCAGATAAATATCACCATCGACAAACACATGATAGTCAGCATCGCCGGATAACGTTTGCACATAATGATTCCAGCTGGCGGCTTTATCGGCCCTGTCCAGCCACACGCCAATCACCTCTGGTTGGTTTGCACTCAGCCGGGTCACCACATCGGCAGTGTCATCGGTACAGCCATTTACCAACACATAAATGTACTGCAACCCCTCACCGGCATGCGCCAGTATGCTCTCAAGACAGCGGGTGATCCGCCGCGCTTCGTTATGGGCGAAGACCACAACATTGTAAGAGGGAGTGCCTGACATACTTGTCCTTTTTTTAATCATCTTATACCAATCTACCGGGTTAGCCGCGCAGTTACAAATGTGCTGCCATCATGTTACCCACCCGGACAAACCGCGATAAAACCACTAAACTGGGAAAAAACAACGCAGATAAATCATCATGAAGATAGGTGAACTGGCCAGACGTACCGGCCTGGCAAAATCTAAAATTCGCTTTTATGAAGAGAAAGGCCTGTTGAACCTGGTTGAGCGCAAAGCCAATGGTTACCGCTCCTATCCGCCCCAAGCCGAATCGATACTTAACCTGATAGTAAACGGTCAACAAGCCGGATTCAGCTTAGAAGAATTGCGTGCGCTGCTGCCTCAGACTAATGATGACTGGCAGCATGATGCGCTGATGACAGCGCTGCAGCAAAAGGTAACGGATATCGAACTGCTGCAGCAAAAACTTGCTCGCAATAAAGCAAAGTTACTGTCGGTTATCGACACCATTGCCGCCAAACCAGACGATATGGACTGCGCCGATAACGCCAAACGGGTACTTGCCGAACTGAGCCTGCCAAAAAGTATTAAATAATGCCCATCGTGCTATTGACCTTCAGGTTAACTTTAACCTTAGAGTAAGCCCTGATCGAATTCAGGAGGCACTATGTCACTTTTTAATCCATTAACCTTGCCTAACGGCACCACTATTCCTAATCGCATTGCCAAAGCGGCCATGGAAGAAAACCTGGCCACGGCAGATAATCTGCCCTCAGCTCAAATGATGGCTTTGTTTGAGGGCTGGGCACAAGGCGGCAGCGGTTTGTTGATTTCCGGTAATGTTATGATTGATGGCCGCGCGATGACCGGCCCGGGCGGCGTGGTTCTGGAAAACGATGAACACCTGGACGTTTTTAAACAATGGGCTGCACTTGGCAAACAACAAGGCGCCGCTTTTTTGCTGCAACTTAACCATCCCGGCAGGCAAATGCCGGCCAGTCTGGGCCAACCTACCTGGGCACCATCCGCCGTGCCAATGGCACTGGGGAACATGTCGAAATTCTTTAACCCACCTCAACCCATGAGTCAGGATAAAATTAATGACATCATCAGGCGGTTTGTTGCCACAGCAAGGCTCGCCGAAAAGGCAGGTTTCGACGGCGTGGAGATCCACGCCGCTCATGGCTATTTAATTAATCAGTTTCTGTCGCCATTAACCAACCAACGGACCGACCAGTGGGGCGGTGAACTTGCCAACCGAGCCCGGTTGCTGTTGGAAATTGTTAAGCAAACCAAGGCTGCAGTCAGCCCAACCTTCGCGGTGGCAGTTAAGCTCAATTCGGCAGATTTTCAGCGCGGCGGTTTTAGTAACGATGATGCCCGTCAGGTGGTTAGATGGTTAAACGAGCTCAATATTGACCTGTTGGAACTGTCTGGTGGTAGCTATGAAGCGCCTGCCATGCAAGGTAGCGCCAGAGATGGCAGTACCCTTGCCCGGGAGGCCTTCTTTCTGACCTTTGCCGCCGAACTCAAGCAAATTGCCACTATGCCGGTTATGGTGACCGGCGGTATCCGCCGCCTGGCTGTTGCCAAAGAGGTTCTTAATCAGCAAGTGGACATTGTGGGTATTGCCACCGCTTTGGCCATTTGCCCTGAACTGCCCGGTTTATGGCAGCAAGGAGACGACCCGGTACCGCAGTTGCGCCCGGTAACCTGGAAGAGTAAACCATTGGCCTCGCTGGCCAATATGGCCATGGTGAAATACCAGTTACGTAGGATCAGCAAACGGCGAAAAGCGCAACCTGACGTAGCACCGCTGTGGGCATTTTTAACCCAGCAGATTGAAGATTTGCGCCGCACCCGACGTTACAAAGTCAAAATGGCAAAACTCACTAAATAAGCGGTAAGCTCTTGCAGTGATTAAGACTCTGGCATTTTAGTTAAGGATGAGATTAAATGGCAGCCACGTTTAGCTGTTCACCAGGTAGTCAGGGATTAAACATGAAACAACAAGGGTTTACGTTAATAGAGCTGATTGTGGTTGTTGTCATTTTGGGTATTTTGGCGGTCACCGCCGCGCCACGATTTATTGATTTTCATGGGGATGCGCGCAGAGCCACACTGCAAGGGGTTAAGGCTGCCCTGCAAGGTGGCGCACAACTGGTTTACGCCAAAGCGGCCATTGCTGGTATTCAGCGCTCTGACGACGACAACCTGCAAATTAATGGGAGTACGGTTTACACAGTATATGGATACCCGGCTATTCGTGATGTAGTGACAAACTTGAGCGCCTGGGCCGACATCAACGGCAGCGGCAGCGGTAACAACACCGATTTCCGCATTGGCGTATCCACCGATTCGGCCCCGGCGGCGGTGACCGAAATCGATCAGTTTGCAATTTTGCCAAGTGGTGTAGGCTCAACCGAAAACTGCAAGGTGATCTACGAAGAGGCCCAAACCCAGGGCGCCAGTCCTACCATCACAATCCTTGACAGCGACTGTTAAGCATTTTTACTTAGGGTAGTCGCTTAACGAAAACGCTGCCAGATTTGCCGGCTCTCGATTAACATATTTGCGAGCCGGGTCATTTCATTCTCATTACGGGGCGGCGTGTTTACCGGATTGCCGCTCAAAACACATTCCATCACCACAGGGCCGTCAAATCCACCGTTGCGTAACGCGTCATAATAGCGGTGAAAGTCGATATGACTTTGCGAAATCCCCTCTCGGTTTGCGCCGGAAATATGAAAAACAGCGTTTCGGGCGGCATAACTCTCCGCCACGTCATAGGGTGACTTTTCGCCAATATTCATATGAAAGCTATCCAGCAAAACGGTCATCTCACTGCAACCACTTTCATCCACCAGTTGCTCAAATTCTGCGGCGGTATGCACAAAGGGCACTTCATATAAATTACAGGGCTCATAACTTAACGGTACGTTTTTCGATTTTGCATACGCTGATAATGCTTGTACCGCGGTGACGATAAATTGCCAGCCCGCTTGCTGATCCTTACAGTGCATTGTCCAGGCACCAAGCCCCTGCAGTGTTTGCCCACATCCCAGTTCGGCAGCAAAATCGATAGCCCGCTGGTAGTAGCTGATTGCGTTAGTCAGCGAAGCTTCGCCATTTCGCGGCCCCGGACGGCAATCAAACGGATCGTTAATGATCAGGCAAAGTTGGTATTTTGCAGCCATCGCTTTCACGTCTGCTGCAGTATGCAGATCAATTGACTCGCAATACTGGACACCATTGAAGCCCATCCCGGCGATAGTCGACATAAGCAGTTCAAGGTCATCAATACCCAGCGTCCAGGTGCAAATACCAATGACTTGTGAGCGTGCATTAATCATGGTGCCAAATCCTTCAACAGCAAACGGTTATTGCCGGTAAGCGGTTCAGATAAAGCCTTTTCAATGAGCTCAGTGATGGGTTTATTATACGCTTGCCCAAGGTGCTGAGTGTGAAGCGACGCTGATTCCCATTGTTCAAATACCACAAAATGAAGTGGCTCCTGGCTATTCTGAAACACATCAAAAACCAGGTTTCCCGGCGCATTGCGTGAGGGCGCAACCACCTCTAGCAGGGTTTGCTTAAAAGCTGTTGCATAGGCCGGTTTCACCTTAAAGGTCACTATCACACTGCGCAATGTTGCCGGTGGGTTCATCTCATGCCCGCTGTTATCGGTGGAGAGCTTCACCAGCCTGACACTGCTTTGCTGGCTGTTAGGTTGCATGACGCCAGTTTCCACCGCAGTAATCACTTTCTGTAAATGAGGTGTTTGCATATGCCGCTCAAGCGCCGCCTCATCCTGCCATTGTTCAAACAGATAAATGGTGGTCCCCCCCTGCTCCTTACCAAATACGTCAAAGGCAATGTTGCCCGGCTCCTGACGAGTTTGGCGGGCATTATTAAGCATCAACGGCAAAAAGTTATTATACTCCGCGATTGAAACCGGCAGCACATTGAACAGGTACACCGCCTCTTTGCTCTGAGCGCTGGCACTGTAGCCGCATAAACCAGCCAACAAACCAATAATAAAACCAAACTGTTTAACCTTGTGCATTTTTTACTCCTTGTTTATTCGCCCGGGGATAATCCAGATAACCGCTTTCACCACCGCCATACAGGGCTTCTGTATCGAGCGGGTTCAGCGGTATATTATTGGCCATGCGAAACGGCAAATCCGGGTTGGCAATATAGGGGCGACCAAATGCCACCAGGTCGGCGTAACCGCTATTGAGTACCCAATCAGCCCTCGCCTGATCATAATTACCCGCCACAATGATCAAATTAGGAAATACCGCTCTCGCCAGGGCTCTGAATTCTTCAGGTACATCGGGCTCAGCATCCCAGTCAACCTCGGCAAAATGCACATAACCAATATCCATTTCGGCCATTTTGGTCATTGCCAGTAACACGGTTTCCGGTGTATCCGGATCGTTCATTCCCCGCGCCTGATTATGCGGTGCAAACCGAACACCTATATCTTGCGGCGAAAACACAGTGGCAATCCGTTCCAATATTTCGTTAAGGAAGCGGATCCGGTTGTTTGGCGTACCACCGTACTGGTCTTGACGCTGATTAGCACTTTTACGTAAAAACTGGTCAATCAGATAACCGTTTCCGCCATGCAGTTCAATGCCATCAAAACCGGCTTCCCGGGCATTAATGGCTGCCTGCACAAAATCGTCCTGTACCTGCTTTATCTCATCAAGCGACATCGCTCTCGGGGGCGTACACGGCTGTTCACTACCGCCCTCACCATTGGCATTGGCGATCCATACCCCGACACCTTCTGGTGTCGGTATTGCCGACGGCGCAATCGGCGACTTGCCATGATGAAAATGCGCATGAGACATACGTCCGGTATGCCAGATTTGCAGGAATATTTTGCCATTGTTGGCATGTACCTTATCCGTAACAATGCGCCATCCCTCAACCTGCTCCTGACTATGAATACCCGGTGTATAGGAATAGCCCTGCGCA
>JAYZXK010000332.1:0-3811 GCA_036141415.1 Pseudomonadota bacterium | reverse complement strand
TTCGCCAACAGAACGGATACGACGGTTACCTAAGTGGTCGATATCGTCCACTTCGTCTTTACCGTCACGGATCAGGATAAGTTGCTTCATTACATCGATGATGTCTTGCTTATCCAGGGTACCTGAACCGACCAGCTCTTCACGACCTAAACGACGGTTGAACTTCATGCGACCAACCGATGATAGATCGTAACGTTCGTCTGAGAAGAACAGGTTATCGAACAGCGTTTCAGCAGCATCTTTTGTTGGTGGTTCACCAGGACGCATCATGCGGTAGATTTCTACCAGCGCTTCCAGGCGATTTGTTGAGCTGTCGATACGCAGTGTGTCAGAAATGTAAGAACCGTGATCAAGCTCGTTAATGTACAGCGTAGTAAACTCTTTGATACCTGCCTGGCTTAATTCAGCCAGTGTTTCAAGCGTTACTTCGTCGTTAGCATTAACCAGTACTTCACCGGTTTCTTCATTAATATAACTTTCGCCATACACACGGCCAGCCAGGTATTCAAGCGGTACTTCCAGCTCAGTAACACCGGCTTTTTCTAAAGCACGGGTGTGACGGGCAGAAATACGACGACCAGATTCAACCAGTACGTTGCCTTCACCATCAAGAATATCAAACTGAGCGGTCTCGCCACGCAGACGATCAGGAACCACTTCCATCATCATCTTGTTATCGGCGATGCGTACCTGTACTTTCTCGAAGAAAGTATCCAGGATCTCTTCAGTGCTCATTTCCAACGCACGTAAGATAATGGTTGCAGGCAACTTACGGCGACGGTCGATACGTACAAACAGGTTATCCTTCGGGTCAAACTCAAAGTCTAACCACGAACCACGGTAAGGGATTACACGTGCATTGTAGAGTACTTTACCTGAAGAGTGCGTTTTGCCTTTGTCGTGATCGTAGAACACGCCAGGAGAACGGTGCAGCTGAGAAACGATAACACGCTCGGTACCATTAATGACGAACGTACCGTTCTCTGTCATTAACGGGATCTCACCCATGTACACTTCTTGTTCTTTAATGTCTTTTACAGTACCAGGTGCTGCTTCTTTATCGAATAATACCAGGCGCAGTTTCACTCTTAACGGCGCGGAGAAGGTTACGCCTCGGATTTGACATTCTTTAACGTCAAATACCGGTTCGCCAAGGCGATAACTCACATATTGTAATTCTGAATTGCCAGAGTAACTTTTTATTGGAAACACAGAACGGAATGCTGCTTCCAAACCATATTGACCATCAACATCGATATCAATAAATTTCTTGAAAGAATCTAGCTGGATTGAAAGAAGGTATGGAATTTCCAATACCTGTGGGCGTTTGCCAAAATCCTTACGGATACGTTTCTTTTCGCTATAAGAGTAAACCATGGGTTCCTCAGCCTGCTGATTTTTGACCCAACCTGTTGCCGTAAAACATGCCGACAACAAACTTCCAGTACCCTTTCACAGGGAACAATCAGTTAGCATACAACAAAAATTAGCCAATTTTTAGTTAACTTGTTGGTTTATTGCTAAATAAATTATTCTCGGTGGTGGCGCTTGACGTGTACAGACAAGGGTAATAAACCGTACACCCTACAGCGCAAAAAGGCTGGTGGTCAAAAAAACCACCAGCCTGTGCCATTTCTGGCAAGCAATCTGCTAGTGCAGATTACTTAATTTCAACTTCAGCACCAGCTTCTTCAAGCTGCTTCTTCAGTTCTTCTGCTTCTTCTTTGCTTACGCCTTCTTTGATAGCTTTAGGAGCAGATTCAACTACTTCTTTCGCTTCTTTCAGACCTAAGCCAGTCGCGCCGCGAACTGCTTTGATTACTGCAACTTTGTTACCACCGAATGAAGTCATAACAACGTCAAATTCAGTTTTCTCTTCTGCAGCAGCAGCTTCACCAGCAACAGCTGGACCAGCTACAGCAACTGCAGCAGCAGATACGTTGAATTTTTCTTCAGCTGCTTCGATCAGTTCAACCAGTTCCATTACTGGCATTTCAGCGATCGCGTTTAAGATATCTTCTTTAGTTAGAGCCATTTTCTCTAAACTCCTGGGATTAAAATGTTAAAAAAATCAATATGCCAAAAACGCCAATTACTTGGTGTCTTTGACCGCCGCCAATACGCGCACAAACTTGCCTGGAACTTCGTTGATAGTACGAACGAATTTCTCGGCTGGTGCTTTGAAGGTTGCAAGTAGTTTTGCAAGCGCTTCGTCGCGGGTAGGCAGAGACGCCACTGCATCCAGTTTTTCTGGACCAAGCAGACCACTACCAATTGAAAGTGCAGTAACTTTCAGCTTTTCGTTGGTTTTACCGAAGTCTTTGAAAAGACGTGCTGCACCGCCAGGTGCATCGATAGAGAAACCATAGATAAGCGGGCCAGTTAAGGCGCTTTCTAAATCTGAAAATTTGCTTTCTGCTAACGCACGCTTCGCCAGAGTATTACGTACAACCTTCAGGTATACGCCTTGCTCACGGGCTTTAACGCGCAGGTCAGTCAGATCTGCAACTTCCATCCCACGGTATTCAGCAACGGCTACGGATAGAGCGCGAGATGCAACTTCGGAAACCTCTGCTACGATCTCTTTTTTTGCTGCTAAACCTAGTGCCACTGAGTTCACCTCTTAAAATCTGATTAAGTAAAAGCAACTACCTAATCAGGGTTCACAGATTGATGACTTCACCAATTGAAGCCACCGCTCTACGGTGTTTGTTATCCCAGAGAGTCTGAGTTCAAACCACCGTCTGCGCAGGCTGGTCGATTAAGTAACGCATTGAATGTAAAAGTTCTCTTACCTCTTTTACTGCGTCACGCCTGCGGTCTAGGACGGGAGCCAGTATTCGCTAAGCGATATAATGGCTCCAACCCAAAACCGAAGAGAATGCCGGTTACATTAACCAGCAAGGGGCATTACTGACCTACGGTCGCCTTATCAACAGAAACGCCGGCGCCCATTGTGGTGCTCAGACTAACTTTCTTGATGTAAGTACCTTTAGCAGAAGAAGGCTTAGCTTTCTTCAGAGCTTCCAGTAATGCTTCTAAGTTTTCCTGGATTTGATTGGCTTCAAAAGCAATCTTACCAATGCTAGCGTGGATGATACCGTTCTTATCGTTACGGTAGCGAACCTGACCCGCTTTAGCGTTTTTAACTGCAGTAGCAACGTCTGGCGTTACAGTACCAGTCTTAGGGTTAGGCATCAGGCCACGTGGACCTAAGATTTGACCTAACTGACCAACAACGCGCATTGCGTCCGGGCTGGCAACTACTACGTCAAAGTTCATTTCGCCTTTCTTAACCTGCTCAGCAAGGTCTTCCATACCAACGATGTCGGCACCGGCTTCTTTAGCCGCTTCAGCGTTTGCACCCTGAGTGAATACAGCAACGCGAACTTCTTTACCAGTTCCGTTTGGCAGTACAGTTGCACCACGAACGTTTTGGTCAGATTTCTTAGCGTCGATACCCAGATTGATAGCAACGTCTACGCTTTCTGCAAAGTTGGCAGTAGCCAGTTCTTTTAACAGCGCAACTGCTTCAGCAATATCGTACTCTTTGGTTGCATCAACCTTGTCACGGATTAAACGTGCGCGTTTAGTTAATTTAGCCATTCGATTAACCCTCTACCTTCAAGCCCATTGAGCGAGCAGAACCCGCAATTGTACGTACTGCAGCGTCCAGGTCAGCAGCTGTCAGATCCGGCTCTTTAGTCTTGGCAATTTCTTCCAGTTGAGCACGGGTAACAGTACCCACTTTTTCAGTGTTAGGACGGCCAGAACCGCTCTTGATACCAGCCGCTTTTTTCAGCAGGTAAGA
>JAYZXK010000331.1:0-4963 GCA_036141415.1 Pseudomonadota bacterium | reverse complement strand
TATGGCATTTTTGTCGCGCACGTCCTTAATATAGCGGCGCAGAAATGCAGGATAATCCTTGTCGGCAGAAGCATAGCGGGCCGGATCGTCTTTTTTCTGGTCGTTATGACCGAACTGGATTAACACGTAATCGCCTTCTTTGAGCTCAGATAACACCAGAGCCCAGCGTCCTTCATCAATAAAGCGGCGCGTGCTGCGGCCATTGGCGGCGTGATTTACAATTTCCAGTTCTTCGTTCATGTACTGTGGCAGCAACTGGCCCCAGCCACGTTCGGGATAAGCCAGATTGGGTTTGTCAGACATTGTGGAGTCGCCCACCAGGTGCAGCGCCACACGGGTAGGATCCCAGGCAAGAGAATGAGAGCAAAAAGCCGAGAATATCAGCGCAAATAAAACGCGTTTCATCTTTTCTCCTTAAAAAATAAAAAAGGCCATTTGTAAAAAATGGCCTGAGGACCGGGGTCGGGAGCACGTGTTAAATTGGTTCTTAACACCTGTTTCCCAACCCGGCCCAACAGCGGATCAAATGATCCTTGGGCACACTGTAAAATCGTTACATTCTGTAGCTGGCACCGATGAAGAACTGACGACCGGTTTGGGTCACGTTCCACAAACGCCCACCAATATTCGGTGAAACCAGAGCGACAATCGGCTCATCGGTCAGGTTAATCCCTTCAATCGACACTTTGAGGTTTTCTGACACGTTGTAACTGGCCGAGAAATCAATGTGGGTAGTGCCATCCACATAGCGTTGTTTGTTCGGATCACTCTGGAATGAGGTGGTAAATTCGCTGCGTTTGGCCATGGAGACGCGGGCACTAAACAGGTCATTTTCCCAGTAAACCGTGAAGTTAGACGATCTGTCTGACTGACCGGTGAGGTTTACGTCGGCATCAACGAATGTCATGTTAGCCAACACACCGAATTTTTTCACCCACTCAGGTCCAGGCAGGAAATCCATTGTTTGTTGGTACTGCACTTCATAACCATCGAGCTTACCACCGCCACCATTAACCGGGCGACGCACTTCAAAATCGGCGTTATTCACGATATCAGCCTGACCACCCAGTACGCTGTCTGGTAAGCCAATTTGCTGCCAGTTAAGGGTGCTGGTTTCGTTAGTCGGGAACGACTCAATGTCTTTGATAAAGTAGGCGAAAGACAGTAACGCGCCTTCAGCAAAATAGTACTCTGCCGACAGGTCGTAGTTGGTAGCACGGAAGGGTTCGATGAACGGGTTACCATAGCTTACCGCCAGGTTAAATGGATCCACACTACCACCCGGCGACAAAGTGCTCAGGCCAGGACGAGACATCACATCGGCATAAGAGGCACGTAACACCACGTCTTCGGTGAGATCAAGGGCCAGGTTAACCGATGGCAGCGTATCGCTGTAATCATTTTTAACCGTGGTGGGGTCGCCATTTACCAGACCGGTAGACTCCACATCGGTTGTCGCATAGCGCACACCAGCGTTACCGCGCAGGTCCATATCGCCGACTGGGAAGAAGAAGTCAGCCTGAATAAAGTAACTCATGTTTTCTTCGCCAACCGCATAGGTGTCACCACCGCGAGGCGCATAGCTCCAGCCGCCGCTGGCCAAAAATTGCGGCAGTTGGGCATTGTCGGCCATAAAGAATGACTGCCCCCCGGCACTCACTACATTACCGTCGGCGGCGGTTACTACATTGCTGATACCAAAGGCGACATTATCCACAGTGCCGTCGGCCGCATCGGCATTGGCAAAGGTGCCGTCTGCCCGTGAACCGGCAATTTCATACATATAATCTTTGTAAGTCACACCACCTTTCAGGGTGACTGAATCATTCAGGATGTAGGCAAAATCAAGGCGTGCGTTGTCGTAGCTGGATTCTGCATCATACAAACGGTCGCGGTACTCTGATAATTCCCAGTTGGCCGGATCCGTGGTATCAAAGCTGTAGCCAATGGTTGGACTCATTGGATTGCTGTAATCAAAGGTAACGGCAGAGCTGCTTTCGGCGTAGTCAAGCATGCGGCGCGAGTCATTCACACTGAAGTGCTCGTAAATAATGGTGGTTTCACGATTATCCAGTACCGACTCAGAGGTACCTGCTAACAGGTGCAGTTTGAGGTCGTCATTAATATGGTGAACTACATCCACGCTGAACTGAGTAAATTCTGATTCCCAGTTAGATTCAAAGTTTTCCGAGCGCACGTCTACATCGTGAGCGGTTGCTGCCACAATGCTATCGTTGCCATCAATGGTGTAATCGGTCAGGTAAGTCTGGCCAACACCCAGGGAATTAGTCCGTGCCAAAGAGATAGCCTGCATAAACGGCTCCAGGCGTTGGGCTTCAATTTTGGCGTATAAGGCATCTACGGTAACCGTGGTATCGTCGGTCGGTGCAAACTGCATTGACGCGGTCAGACCGGTGCGGTCCAGCTCGTGGCTCTTATCGGCAAAACGCGGGAAGCGCGGGTGCCAGTAGCTGCTTAAATCTTCGCTCTGGGTACCCAGGCAGGAATCATCGGTACAGAAGCTGTCATCTTCCCAACGACCGGTGTCAGCACCGATGTTGCTTATTAGCTGAGACGAAAACGACGCAGAAACCAAAAAGCCAAAGGTGCGGTCTTCATTGGTGTAACTGGTTAATGCTGAGAGTCTTGGATCGGTTTCTTCAGACTGGTCGTTATAAGTACCCTGTACATTTAAAGCGGTTACATTGTCTTTAAAATCGAACGGGCGGCCGGTGGTCAGGTCCACGGTGGCGCCCAGAGTGCCTTCTTCAATTTCGGCGGAAGACGTTTTATGTACGGTTAACTGGCTGAATAATTCAGAAGCAAATACATTGAAGTCGAATGCACGGCTTTTTCGCACACCGCCAGGACCTGCCGACAGTGATTGCGCCTGCATGCCATTTAACTGCACACGGGTAAAGCTGGAGTTTAGACCACGAACGGTAATTTCACGCCCCTGACCGGCATCACGGCTGATGGCGATCCCGGGGATACGTTGGAGAGACTCGGCAAGGTTCTGATCCGGAAAGTCTGCAATGTCTTCAGCGAGAATGGTATCGACGGCGCCGGCAGAGGCGCGTTTGGTGATCAGGGCTTTTTGCAGGCTGTCAGCAAAGCTTGAGGCACGCACCTCAATAACTTCAACCATATCTTCGCTTTCCTGAGCTTGTAATACTGCTGGTGTTAGCAGAGCGCAGGCGACCGCCAGACTTACTGGCGCTTTAGTAAAACTCTTGGCAAATTTCATTCGTGGCTTCCTCACGTTTTTTATTAACCTGTTCCGCAGCCTGTTCATTCGATCAGAATCTGCTGAACATGTTGTGTGCATGGGTACGTAGTTCGTTTCTGTTAAACCTGTTGTTATTATGTGTTTTGGTTAACAAGCGCTTAACAATATAGATTTAAATGCTACCGGTGGCAACCCTCATTCACAATTTTTTTAACAACCCACCTTTTTCGCCACTGATGTTTCACATTAGAAACAGTTAATCGTTATCCTGTATGGGCTGGGTGGTCACGCTTTTATACTAAAGATTAATGGTTTATGTTGTTTTAACTGGGAATGTCCCGCATTATTAGCCATATTTGGTATAGTGTTTACATGTTGACAACATTAGTGAAATTACTAAAATGCTACCGGTAGCATAAATTATTTACATTTTTTCAACAGGGGTCGAAAATGATAGGACAGGTGATAAGGACAACGCTGATTGCTTTGCTGTTTACAACCACAGCAGCAGCGGCGCAAACTGACACACTGGATAACACCAAGCCTTGGTATCAACGCATGGTGGAATCAGAAATGGTGCGTTTCCCAGAGGCCTGGATGATGGACTGGGATAAAGAGCCTACCTGGGATTATGTTCACGGATTAAACCTGCTGGGCTTTGCCCGGGTTTACGAAAAAACCGGTGACAAGCGTTATTTCGATTACCTTAAGGGGTACTACGACGAGCTGATAGATGAGCAAGGCAATATCGCCACCTATAAAAGTGAGAAATTTAATATCGATATGCTCAATGCCGGAAAAGTGCTGTTCTTCTTATATGATCAAACTGGTGATGAGAAGTATATGCTCGCTGCAGACAAGCTGCGTGCCCAGCTAACTGAACATCCACGCACCAGCGAGGGCGGATTCTGGCATAAAAAGCGTTATCCAAGTCAGATGTGGCTCGACGGCCTGTACATGGGGGCCCCTTTCTATGCAGAGTACATCATGCGCGCCAGAAACCCTGAGCAACTCGACGATGTGTTTTTACAATTCGAATTAATCGAAAAGCATCTGTATGACCCGAAAACCGGCTTACCGCGCCATGGCTGGGATGAATCACGGGATCAGAAATGGTCAGACAAATCCACTGGGTTGTCACCGCATCACTGGTCACGAGCGCTTGGCTGGTATGCCATGGCAATGGTCGACGTAATGGATATTGTGCCGGCGCAAAACTCCAAACGTGCCTGGCTGGCCGCCCGCTTTGAGAAATTCATGGCGCAGGTTGTAAAGCACCAGCACCCAACTGGTGCCTGGTATCAGGTAACTGATTTAGGCGACCGCGAAGAAAACTATCTGGAAGCTTCCGGTACGGCCATGCTGACTTATGCCATGGCTCGTGGTGTTAACCTGGGTGTATTACCAGAGTCTTACCGCGCCCATGCTGAAAAAGGCTTTGCCGGACTGGTGGATCAAATGATCTCTGTGGATCCGGCCACCAACGTGATTACTCTGAATCAGGTGTGCGCGGTAGCCGGTTTGGGGGGTAACCCTTATCGTGATGGTAGCTTTGAGTACTACATGAGCGAGCCTATTCGCCCGAATGATGCCAAAGGCGTGGGTCCTTTCATTCTGGCTGCACTGGAACTGGGTAAATAATCCATGCGCCGAATTGCCCGGCTCTGCGCGCTAACGCTGCCCCTGTGTATTGTTGCAGGGTGCAGCGGTCAGCCCGACGGTAAGCTGGAACAT
>JAYZXK010000330.1:0-3956 GCA_036141415.1 Pseudomonadota bacterium | reverse complement strand
TGTTTTTTTAAAATCGTAATCCAGCTCAGGCCAGCCTGTTGCCCATCCAGACACAATTTTGCAAACAGCTGCTGAGAGTCATATTCAGGCCTTCCCCACACTTCATCATGGTATTGCTGATAAATCGGATCGTCCGACACCCAGCCACACCGAATAATACTTTCTCTCATTTTTCTCTCCTGTGATAGGTCAACCGCAATAGTCCTCGCATAGCTACGCCAGTTTTGTTGGAATAAACCGGACTTTTTAGTCAACAAGCAGTTAATTAAGCCGCCCTAGGCCTACATTCATGGCCTGACAAAATGTATACTAACCCACCTCTTTAAGTCATCAGTCAGTTATAGTCGTTAATGTATGCCTAAGTACGATATTAAAACATTTCAGGGCTTGATCCTTGCCTTACAGGATTACTGGGCCAGACAAGGTTGCGTAATTATTCAACCACTGGATATGGAAGTTGGAGCAGGTACCTTTCACCCTATGACGTTCCTGCGTTCGTTGGGCCCTGAGCCTATTAGCAGTGCTTACGTGCAACCAAGCCGACGCCCTACTGATGGTCGCTACGGTGAAAACCCTAACCGTCTGCAACATTACTATCAGTTTCAGGTCATGCTCAAGCCTTCACCGGATAACTTCCAGGAGCTTTACCTTGGCTCACTAAAAGAGCTTGGCTTCGACCCACTGGTGCACGACATACGCTTTGTAGAAGATAACTGGGAATCACCTACCCTGGGTGCCTGGGGTCTGGGCTGGGAAATCTGGCTCAATGGTATGGAAGTGACCCAGTTTACCTACTTCCAACAAGTGGGTGGCCTTGAGTGTAAGCCCGTTACGGGCGAGATCACTTATGGTCTTGAGCGTCTGGCCATGTATATCCAGGGCGTCGACAGTATTTACGATCTGGTCTGGACTGACGGGCCAATGGGTAAAGTTACCTACGGCGATGTGTTCCACCAGAACGAAGTAGAGCAGTCCACCTATAACTTTGAATATGCCAACGTTGATGTCATGTTCAGAACTTTTGATGAGTGCGAAACCGCTTGTCAGATGCTGATTGAAAAGAATCTGCCGTTACCGGCTTATGAGCAGGTAATGAAAGCATCCCACGCATTTAACCTGCTGGATGCCCGCCACGCGATATCTGTTACGGAGAGACAACGTTACATCTTACGCGTTAGAACCCTTGCCAAAGCCGTTGCACAAGCTTATTACAATGCCCGTGAAGAGCTTGGTTTCCCGCTGTGTAAGAAGGAGCAGTAAAAGGTGCGCACCGAAAATTTATTAATTGAACTGGGTAGTGAAGAGCTCCCCCCGAAAGCCCTTATCCAGCTGGGCTCAAGCTTTGCCGATAACATCAAAGATGCGTTAAGCTCAGCAGAGCTGGGTTACAGCAATGTCCAGTGGTTTGCCGCGCCGCGTCGTTTGGCCGTGTACGTAACTACCCTGGCAGAATCACAGCAGGATAAAGTGGTAGAAAAACGCGGCCCTGCCGTCTCTGCCGCCTTTGATGCAGACGGCAACCCAACCAAAGCCGCCATGGGTTGGGCCCGCGGTAATGGTATCAGTGTTGAAGATGCTGACCGTCTGGTTACCGATAAGGGCGAATGGCTGATGTACAAGGCCGAAGTAAAAGGCCAGAAGATTAGTGAGCTGCTGGAAGACATTGTTAATCAGGCGATTGCAAAACTACCAATCCCTAAACCAATGAAATGGGGTGACTACGCCACCCAGTTTATTCGCCCGGTACACACGCTGTGTGCGCTTTATGGTGATGAACTGATTGATATTGCAACCCTTGGATTAAGCAGTGCCAGAACAATTCAGGGCCACCGTTTCCACGGTGAGAAAACCTTTGAGCTGGATCACGCCGACAATTACCAGAGTGCGTTGAAAGCCCATTACGTTGTAGCCGATTTCGCCAGTCGCGCAACCAGCATTGCTGAATCACTGAATGCTAAAGCCGACGAACTGGGCCTGATTGCCGATTACGATGAAAGCCTGTTAAACGAAATCGCAGCATTGGTCGAGTGGCCGGTGGTGTTGCAGGCGGGCTTCGACGAAGCTTTCCTGGAAGTGCCAAAAGAAGCCCTGATTTACACTATGAAAGGCGATCAGAAATACGTGCCTTTACTCAATAAAGACGGCTCTTTATCCAATAAGTTCTTGTTTGTTACCAATATCGAGAGTCACGATCCGATTCAGATTATTCACGGTAACGAAAAGGTCATCCGCCCGCGCCTTGCAGATGCCGAGTTTTTCTTTAATACCGACAAAAAGCAGTCTCTCGAGTCACGTTTAGCTTCTCTTGAGTCAGTGCTGTTTCAGAAGCAGTTAGGGACTTTAAAAGAAAAATCGGATCGCATTGCCGCACTATCGGGTTACATTGCCGATATCATTGGTGCAGATAATGCCCACGCGCAACGTGCAGGTCTGTTATCCAAAACCGATCTGATGACTGACATGGTCATGGAGTTCCCGGATGTTCAGGGCGTTATGGGTAAATACTATGCTTTGCACGATGGTGAGCCAGCGCCGGTTGCCAATGCGTTATACGAGCAGTATTTGCCACGCTTTGCCGGCGACGAATTACCTGAAGCGCCGGAAAGTGCGGCAGTGGCACTGGCCGATAAGTTCGATACGCTGGTAGGTATTTTTGGTATAGGCCAGTTACCTAAAGGCGATAAAGACCCGTTTGCGCTGCGTCGTGCTGCCATTGGTGTATTACGGATCATCACCGAAAAATCATTACTAATTGATCTGCAGGATGTGGTTGCTAAGGCCGCTGAGATTTACGGTGATAAGCTTACCAACCAGGACGTCATCGAACAGGTAGTCGATTTCGTATTAGGCCGCTTTAATGCCCTACTACACGATCAGGATGTGGAAACCGATGTTATTCAGGCCGTTTCTGCCCGTCGCCCTACACAGCCAACCGATTACTTAGCGCGCGTTAACGCTGTTGCCGGCTTTAAGCAAAATGAAGCCGCTGAGGCGCTGGCCGCTGCCAACAAGCGGGTAGCCAATATTCTTGCCAAGAATAACGTTGAAGGTGATCAGAAAGTTGATGAAGCATTGCTCTCAGAAGATGCAGAAGTCGCCTTGTATAACGATATAAAAGCGATTCAGGACGGCATTCACAGCCACGCGGCTAACCGTGAATACACAGAAGTACTTGCTCAACTGGCTACATTACGCCCCAGTATCGATGCCTTCTTTGATAACGTAATGGTTATGGCCGACGACCCGGCAGTAAAAACAAACCGCCTGGCGTTGCTGTTGCTACTGCGTAGTCTGTTTATCACTACCGCAGATATTTCGTTATTAGCCAAATAACAATAAAGTACATTAAAGGGCACCAGGCGTGCCCTTTTTTATTTTCTTTAGTTTGGAGTCAATAATGCAAAAACGTTGGTTAGCTCTGCCGTTATCCCTGTTGATGACAGCCTGTACGCAAACCGGTCAGTACCCCGTCTTTCAGGAAAAACAGCCAGAAATTGTATTTTCAGACTGGTACCTGCGTGGTGTATTTAACTGGTGGGAAGCTAAACCGGCTTATCAATTACAGCGCGGTAGTAATGGCTGGTACGTAGATGTTGAACTGATTGCTGATGAGCAGCCCTACGACTTTAAGTTTTCCAATGCTAACTGGACCACCGGGCAAACCTGTGGCGCCAGTTATAAAGGTCTGGCCATTGCACTTAAACAATCCATGTCGCTAACCTGCGGCGCAGAAGCCGCTAACCTGCGCTTTACGCCACCTCGCACTGCAACCTACAGATTCACGGTGAAGGGCAGCCCGAACACCAGTTTGATGCTGAATATCACTGCCCTTTAAGCGGGAAGCAAATAAAAAACGGCGACTCAATATTCAATTGATGTCGCCGTTTTTGCTTTAAGGCTATTGATGACTAACGTTATCGTAGCGGATAGGCATGAGCTGAGGCGCGAAATATGCT
>JAYZXK010000329.1:0-4960 GCA_036141415.1 Pseudomonadota bacterium | reverse complement strand
CGCCGCCCACATGAATACTGCCAGCCACAGTGAGATACAGGTTTTTCGGTGCCGCGAAGGTTAAATCTTCCGTTACTGAGGGGATCACCACACTGATTTTATCACCGGGGACAAGCGACAGTTTGTCAAGGATCCCTTTACCCAGTAATACCTGATTGGGCCCCTTACGCAGTTGCCGCCAGTCGGCATCACTGATTTCGTTTTGCCAGCGCGCCGGAATGGCCGCATTTATTTGTATACCGGTTAGCTCAACGGCTTTCAGTTCACTACCCTGCTGAATCATGCCGGTAATTTTAGTGTAAGGCTCCACTTCCTTGATACGGGGATCTTCGCCCAGTACCTGCCGGTATACGCGCCAGTCAACAATCCCCTGCTGGTTAATCGAGAACAATTCGGCATGGGGAATGATGGCCAGCAAACGCTCGCGTAACTCACGTTCAAAGCCATTCATCACACTCAGCAGAATAATCAGTACAAAGCAACCCAGGCCTATGCCCAGCGTCGACGATAAAGATACAAAGGAAATATAGCGATTACTGCTTTTACCGCGGCGAAAGCGGCGCGCCAGTTGTAAGCTGAGATTCACGACTCACTCCGCTGGCTCACCAGAGAGCCATCAGTGAGTTGTAACACCCGGTCCATAGCATTTGCCAGGGCAATATCATGTGTCACCACTATAAAACTGGTGCCCATTTGCTCACTGAGTTCACACAATAACTGATATATCTGATCGCCGGTTTTCTTATCGAGGTTACCGGTAGGTTCGTCAGCCAGCACGATAGAGGGGTTATTCACCAGGGCTCTGGCAATAGCCACTCGCTGGCGCTCGCCACCCGAGAGGGCTGCCGGCTGATGGCTTAAGCGGTGGCTTAACCCCACTTTTTCAAGTAACGCCGCGGCCTGTTTTTCTGCCTCAGCTTTGCCAGTACCGGCAATGAGTAACGGCATCGCGACATTTTCCAGTGCACTGAACTCAGCCAGCAAGTGATGAAACTGATAAATAAAGCCAAGTTCATTATTACGCAATGCGGCCAGCTGATTGGCATTAAGGCCCGCCAGTGAACGGCCGTTAATAGTTACGTCACCGGTGGTGGGCAAATCGAGCCCGCCAAGAATATGCAATAAGGTACTTTTACCCGACCCTGAGCTACCTAAAATCGCCACTTTTTCGCCCCGGGCTAGGGTAAATGATACATCACTGAGTACCGATACTTTTTCGTTACCGTCATGATAGGTTTTGGTTACGTCCCGGCAAACCAATACCGCTTTTTCTGCCATGCTGTCCTCTTAACTGAATGCAGCGATAATATTTATTATCATGGGTTTGCAAGTGTACTCCATAGGACAGGCAAGGTATAGAACCAGTCAGGGCACAGCAGCGTAAAATTGGCGCATCTCAAAGGGAGTTAAACAATTAAGTTAAACGGGATCTGAGTGACACAACGGCAGTATTTGCCCTACTATTGTTTTTTGGCACGCAGGGCCAGCAGGCTTGGGGTCAGGATCAGCGTCAGCAAGGTTGCAAACGCGAGTCCACCGGCCACGGCGGTGGCTAATTGCGACCACCACTGCGTTGACGGGCCACCCACTTCGATATTACGACCAATAACATCAATGTTAATTTCGATAACCATTGGTAACAGTCCCAGTATGGTAGTTACCGTGGTAAGCATGACCGGCCGTAAACGCTGGGCACCGGTACGCAGAATCGCCTCCGGCGCCGCGAACCCCTCCCGCCGCAACACATTGTAGGTATCGATTAATACGATATTGTTATTTACTACGATGCCAGCCAGCGCAATAACACCAATTCCCGACATCACAATACCAAAGGGTTTTTGCGCAATGGCCAGACCTAAAAATACGCCAACGGTGGAAAACAGCACGGCACTTAAAATCAAAAACGCCTGGTAGAAACTGTTAAATTGCGTCACCAGAATAATGGCCATAATAAACAGGGCAATTAAAAAGGCGTTCTGCAAAAACGCCTGCGATTCTTCCTGCTGTGCGTTTTGCCCTTTCACGTTAATTAATACCCGGGGGTCGATGTTAAGCGCTGCTAATTTTGCCTGTAACCCGGGTAGTTCTTTACTTAACAATTCGCCGGGTTTCATATTGGCATGCACTTCTATCACACGGCGACTGTCAATATGGCGGATAGCCGCCGTTTTAGGTTGAGCGGTGCGTTCAACAAACTGCGAAATAGGTACCAGTCCCGAGGTGGTTTTTATTCTTAAATCATCAAGCTTACCGATGTACCGTTCTTCGGCAGGATAGCGAACCCGAATATCCAGTTCATCATCCACATCATCGGGGCGATACTCACCAAGCTTTAATCCATTAGTAACAAATTGCACCATACTACCTACCAGGGTTGCATCCGCCCCAAATCGAGCCGCTTCGCTGCGATCGACTTTAAGCTGCCATTCTATTCCGGGTTTACTGGCGGTGTCGGTAATCGCGGTAAATTTGTCATTTTCTTCCAGCGCACCGCGGATGGTAAGCGCTACATCGTTTAACAGTTCCGGAAAATTGGATGACAACTGAATTTGTAAATCCTTGCCCTGTTGCGGGCCATCCTGTTGAATGCGAACCTCCAAATCCATACCAACCACATCACTTAGCCGGTCTTCAATCTGCTGATGAACCACATCCGAATGTGGCCGCTCTTGCCAGTCAACTAAGTTCAGGCGCAAACTACCGAGTTGATCCTCACCACCTGTTCGGGCATAGATGTATTTAATGGCTTCGATATCCATCAGCCTGGATTCAATTTCGCGAATTTGCTGGTCTTTTTCGTAAATCGACATTTCGTTGTTAGAGCGGGCGACCACGGTAATAACAGTGCTATCAACATGGGGAAAAAACTCTACCCCAAGGCCTGATGATGAGTAGGTCACTATCGATATTGCTGCAATGCCAATCGCGGCAAACAACACTTTCCAGGGATGCATAATGGCTACCGCAAGCATTTTTACATATTTACCGGTAAACCCGCCTAAATGACGTATATCGCCGTTTTCAGCCTGCTCCAACTGCGCTCTGGTTTCTGGCGTTACATAGCGCGGCTTACCAAATACCGCGCCCAGTGTTGGCACAAATACCAGCGCCATGAGTAACGACGCCGATAACGTGGCAATTAGCGTAAAAGGTAAGTACTTCATAAACTCACCCATAATATCCGGCCAGAACATAAGCGGCGCAAAAGCAGCCAGCGTGGTTGCCGTTGACGCAATAATTGGCCAGGCCATACGCTGTGCCGCTCTGGCGTAGGCTTGTTTTTTATCCATGCCTTCGCTCATACAGCGGTCGGCAAATTCGGTTACTACAATAGCGCCGTCCACCAACATGCCCACGGCCATAATAAGCGAAAACAGCACTACCATATTCAGCGTGTAGCCGAACATCGACAAAATGAGGATACCGGTAAGAAAAGAACCCGGAATCGAAATGCCCACCAAACCGGCGGTACGTAAGCCTAAAATAGCAACTATAACAATGGCCACCAGAATAACTGCGGTAGACACATTATTTTGCAGGTCGCTGAGCATCATACTGATGTCTTCGGTTTTATCGCCCACATATGTCACCTGCACGGCATTGGGCCAGATGCTGGTTTGTCGCGCGGTCTCGATAATCGTTTTTACCTTCTCAACGGTTTCAATAATGTTTTCGCCGGGTCTTTTCTTCACTTCCAGCGCCACCGATGGGCGACCATTTAAGCGTGCAAAGCTGGTTGGATCCTTATACGTCCGACGCACGGTTGCCACATCCTGAAACCGTATAACCTGCTCGTCCTGTACTTTAACCGGTTGTTCCATAACGTCTTTAACGCTTTCAAACACGGACGGCACCTTTACCGGGAAGCTGCCTTTGCCAGTGTCCATGGTGCCGGCAGGGACCAACTGATTGTTACGGCTTAGTAATGTATAAATATCGTTCGGGTCGAGGCTGTAACTCTCCATGCTAAGCGGATCAACCAGGATCTCGACCATGTCTTCACGATCGCCGCCAACATCCACCTCCA
Source organism: Pseudomonadota bacterium (assembly GCA_036141415.1). GTDB lineage: Bacteria > Pseudomonadota > Gammaproteobacteria > Enterobacterales > Alteromonadaceae > Alteromonas. The sequence goes on along the minus strand of JAYZXK010000329.1, from coordinate 933 downwards.
GCACTTCCTTAACCGCTTCGAGTAAATCTTTTAGTTCGCGGGCCGTGCTCAGCAGTGCCCGCTCAGACACATCACCGGACAAAATAACGGTTACTACAGGTTCCTGATCGGCCATGGTGATTTCATTGATGGTAGGCTCTTCGGTTTCATCAGGTAACTTGGCCTTGGCGACGGTCACTTTATCGCGCACATCAGCAAGCGCCTCAGCAGAATCAAAACCAGCGATAAATTCTAATACAATGCTGGCATGCCCCTCACTGGCCGTCGCCGTCATTTCTTTTACCCCATCAATAGAACGCAATTCCCGCTCCATAGGGCGCACTAACATACGTTCTGCATCTTCCGGTGAAATACCATCGTGAACAATCGAGACATAGATAAACGGAATGGGGATATCCGGATTAGACTCTTTAGGAATGTTAATATAAGTGACCGTGCCGGAAATAATCAGCAATAAGAAAATCATCAGAACTGTGCGGCTTCTGCCCAATGCGGCGCTGATAAAATTTTGCATATCAGTTATTCACCACCTCGACGCTATCACCATCGCGCACAAAGCCCTGGCCCCGGGTAATTACCTCAGCCTGCTCGCCAAGGCCGGCAAGCCATACACCATCGGCCTCACTCTTCACCATATCAATGCTGATAAAGCGCACCCGGTTGTTCTCAACTACTTTAACGCCCAGGTTGCCGTCCTCGTCCAGTGCCATCACCGACGGGGTAATTTTTATTGCATTGACCTGTTTGAGCGTAACAAATATTTCACCACTTAAGCCTGCCAGTAAGGCGTTGTCGGGGTTAGCTACCGCCACTTCAATGGTAAAGGTATTGGTGCCTTCGTTAGACACATTAGAAATATAACGAATGCGACCGGTTACCTGTTCGCCACTGATTAACCGGGCACTGGCCTGCTGCCCCAGGGTCACACTGGCG